>NZ_JBHUKY010000022.1:0-199115 GCF_042684125.1 Paenibacillus rhizoplanae
GCGAATGCATGGCACGCTGGGGTATCTTTCCCCCGCCCGATTCGCTAAGCAGTTTACGACGGCATCCGTTGCGTGAGTATCTACTTTCTTGACAGAGGTCCATGAGGTCCGTTACTTGCCCAAGTGGTGAAGTTAAACCAGAATAAGCGCGCCTCAGTCCGTTACGCCGGGCTATACGCCTTTAATGGACAACGCCGTCTTCATCTGGGAATGGCAATTGTCAAAAAAAGAACAGAGTCTGTAAAAGAAGTGCATCCGCTGCGGCTGCACTTTTTGCCGCTTCCGGGGATTGGTCAAAAAAGGGAATGTTTCCGTAAAAAACAGCCATTTCGATACCGTCCGCCTTCACCTACTATTGGAGATGCAGCAGATGCAGCATATCCTAAATGGAAGTTGGGGGAATTCTAGTGAAGAAAAAAAGCTTAGCAACCGTATTGTCCATCCTGCTTGCAGCGGCCACCTTGACCGCTTGCGGCAATGGTAGCAGCAACAGCAATAACGAGGCGGCTGCACCATCGGCAAGCGCGTCCGCAGAGGCAGCGGCTACACAGCAAGCAAGCGGAGAGAAGGTCCAACTGACCTACGCGATCTGGGATTCCAATCAGGAGAAGGGGCTGCGGACTATTGCCGATGAATTCGAGAGCAAGAACCCGGACATCAAGGTCGATATTGAGGTGACCGGCTGGTCCGATTATTGGACGATGCTGGAAGCGGGAGCGACCGGCGGCTCGCTGCCGGATGTTTTCTGGATGCATTCCAATGAGATCTACCGCTATGCGAACAACGGCATGCTGCTTGATCTGACAGACCGCATCGGTAAGAGCGAAGACGTCAAGCTGGAGAATTACCCGGAAGGCCTGAACCAGATCTATAATCTGGGGGGCAAGCAATATGCGGTTCCGAAGGATTTCGATACCATCGGGCTATGGTACAACAAGACGCTGTTTGACCAGGCGGGTGTGAAATACCCGGATGAGAACTGGACCTGGGATGATCTGCACAGCGCAGCGAAAGCGCTCACCAAGGACGGGGTATACGGCTTCCTCGCGCCGATGCACAACCAGGAGGGGTATTACAACTTCGTCTATCAAAATGGCGGCACCATTATTACAGCGGATAAGAAGTCAGGCTATGACGATCCGAAGACGATCGAAGCGCTGGATTTCTATGTAAGCTTTGTACGTGACGGGCTGTCGCCAGAGGTGTACGGGGATGCCGAGCGCGCCGATCTGCTGAAGAACGGTAAGGCGGCAATGGGCCTGTTCGGTTCATGGAACCTGAGCGGGTTCACAGAGAATGAGTTCATGGCGAAGAATTTCGATGTGGCCGTCCTGCCCAAGAAGGCTGCGCAGGCTTCCATCTATAACGGCCTCGGCAATGCGGTTGATGCCAAGACGAAGCATCCGGAGGAAGCGTGGAAGTTCGTGGAATACTTAAGCTCCAAGACAGGCCAGGAGCGCCAGGCGGAGCTGGGCGTTGCCATCTCGGCGTACAAAGGCGCGGCTGACAAGTGGGTGGATTCGAACAAGATCTTCAACATCAAGGCATTCGTTGACATGGTCAGCTATGGCGTAATCCGTCCATATTCCAATACTACGGCTGTCTGGGAAGACAAGGCTTATGAAGCGCTGAAGCCGGCATTCTCCGGCAAGGTGTCTGTAGAGGAAGCAGCCCGTAATGCAGCCAAAGTGATGAATGAGAGTCTGGCGGAAGAGAAATAAGCATGAGCCATATGCCTGCGGCAGCCTCAGGGCTGCCGCAAGTTTGATAGGAGAGGGAAGCAGATGAATCATACCGTCAAGAGAAAAATTGGAGCCAAAACCTGGAATGAATGGTCCTGGGGCTGGTTCCTGATCGCGCCAACGATGATCGGCCTTATCGTCCTCAACTTCATTCCAATAGTGCAGACCGCTTACCTTAGCTTCTTCAAGAGCGGAGATTTCGGCAGAGGCAATATCTACATCGGATGGGAGAACTACCGCAAGCTGATTCAGGACCCCCAGGTATGGCACGCTGTCGGCAATACCCTGCTCTATGCCTTGCTGGTCGTGCCTGCCAGCATTGCCATCGCCATGCTGGTGGCCGTCCTGTTGAACGGTAAGCTCGCGGGCCGCTCGCTGTACCGCACGATCTATTTCATCCCAATGGTCGCCGCTCCTGCGGCAGTTACCATGGTCTGGCGCTGGATGTATAACCAGCACTACGGCCTAATTAATTACGGGCTATCCAAGCTGGGCCTTCCGGCCGTCAACTGGACGACGGACCCGAGGGTAGCGATCTTATCCATCGCGGTGATCGGAATCTGGAGTGTCATCGGCTATAATATGGTGCTGCTGCTCGCCGGTCTGCAGGAGATTCCGAAGGACTTCTATGAAGCCTCGGATATCGACGGGGCCAGCCGGGTACGCCAATTTTTCGTGATCACCCTGCCGCTTGTAACGCCAACCCTGTTCTTTGTTGTGGTGACCACGATTATCCAGGCCATGCAAGTGTTCGATGTCATCTATATGATGATCGATGTGAGTAACCCGGCCTATGACCATACAGTATCGCTAGTGTATCTTTTCTATAATAACTCGTTCAAGTACTCGAATAAGGGCTATGGCTCAGCAGTTGTAATGGTATTGCTCGCGCTGATCATGATCATCACCTTCTTCCAGATGCGGGCGCAAAAAAAATGGGTCAACTACATGTAGGAGGCGGCACGATGGCCAAACATAAACAACTTAACCGTATCTTAGCCCACCTTGTGCTGCTCCTGGGAGCAGCCGCGATGATTCTGCCGTTCGTCTGGATGGTACTGACCTCGTTCAAGTCGGTTACGGAGTCCACCTCGATGAATCCGTTTATCTTTTTCCCCAAGACCTGGCGGGTGGAGAATTATCTGGAGGTATGGCGGCAGAATAATTTTTTGATGCTGTACTGGAATACGTTTGCGATGATGACGCTTCGGGTGCTGTGCGCGGTGATGTTCAGCGCGATGGCGGCATATGCTTTTGCCAGACTAAGATTTCCGGGGCGTGACTTCTGCTTCAGTCTGGTGCTGTTCCAGATGATGGTGCCAACCCAGATATTCATCATCCCGCAATATCTGATGGTCGATGCGCTGGGGATGCGCAATACGATCTTTGCGTTGCTGTTTCCAGGGCTGGTCAGTGCCTTCGGCACCTTCTTATTGAGACAATTCTTCATGGGCTTGCCTAAGGAGCTGGAGGAGGCGGCGAAGATCGACGGCTGCAATATCGGCCAGACCTTCGCCAGAATCATGCTCCCGCTGGTCCGCTCCGGTCTGGTGGCCCTCGGGATATTCACGGCCCTCTTCTCCTTCAAGGACCTGATGTGGCCGATGATCGTCAACACAAGCTCGGACGCGGCGACCCTCTCCTCGGCCCTGGCTAAGATTCAAAGCGCCTTCGCGGTGGACTACCCGGAGCTGATGGCGGCTTCCGTGCTGGCCATCTGGCCGATGCTGCTCATCTACATCCTGTTCCAGCGGCAATTTATCGAAGGGATTGCAACTTCGGGGGGCAAGCTCTGATTGTCCGTTGACTGCAATCTATGGAATCGGTCAGAATATAACGATAGGGCAAGAACGTTACAGAAGCGAACGGAGAATAGATTAAGGAGGGGGAAGCGTCATGAAGAAGTGGAGACCCGGTATCTGGGGCAGCATTGTTCTGCTGCTGTTCACGATTGGCGGCTGTGATACCCGGAGCAGTACAGACGCTTCCCTGCTATCCGGCGGAGGCGGAGCGGCAGACACCCGCGAACCCGTCACCCTCCGGTACTCCAGCTATCTGCTGGATACGGCGCAAGCAGGCAAAGTGTATTTTGATGCGATTGCCGAATTCGAGAAGCTGTATCCCCACATCCAGATCGATGCAGATTTCATCCAGAACAATAATTATACGGCGGGGATTAAGATCAGGCTGCTGGGCGGTGAGCCGATGGATGTATTCGATACGTGGTCGCCCAGCCTGTTCGAGGAATTCCGCGCTCTGCGGAGCGATATGTATCTGGACCTGACGGGCGCTGATTTCCTCAAGGAATTCTACCCGAACTCCCTGCTGCCGGTTACGGTGGGCGGCCGGGTATACGGAGCGCCGGAGGTCATGCACAGTGATGGGCTGCTCTACAACAAAACCTTGTTCGACTCTCTCGGGCTGGAGGTTCCGCGCACCTGGGACGAGTTCCTTGCGCTCTGCGTGAAGCTGAAGCAGGAAGGGCTTATTCCGGTGGCAATGGATGCGGAGTGGTCCACAGCCCAGTTCTTCTGGGGGTCTATCATGTCGGATAACGGGGCGGATGCCGCCTGGACCAAGAAGCTGGAGAGCGGGGAGATCCGGACCCATGATCCGGTGTTCGTGGATGCCATCCAGAAGCACCGGGAGATTATCGACCGGGGATTCGTGCCGCCCAACTGGAAGAGCCTGAAGCATGAGCAAGCCAAGGATCTGGTCGGCACAGGCCAGGCGGCTATGATTATTACCGGAACCTGGGACATCCCCAGCATCAAGGAGCGGAATCCGGCTCAGGATATCCGCTTCATGATGGTGCCGGGCAGTGTGCGGACGGTGCCGAATATCAATGTCGGCACGTACCGGGTGATCAGCTCGCGGACGGAGCATCCCGAGGAGGCCAAGCAGTTCGTGGCGTTCATGAACGGCAGGGCTACGCAGGAGAAGCTGGCCGCAGGCGCTTTGGCAGTGCCTTCAGTCATCTCGGCCCCGACGGACCGGAGCGATTCGGTCTCGTCCATTGCCGCTGCGGTAACACGCGAGGACGCTACGCTCTACTGGCCGCATACGGTATCCACCGAATCGCTCCAGGTGAAGATTCTGGAGGGCGTCAACCAGTATCTTGCTGGACAGCCCTTGGAGACCGCACTGGCCAATATCCAGCAGGCGATTGATGAGGCTGCGGCTAAGCGGCGGAAATCAGAGTGACCTGAGCAGGAGATGGGAGATGCCTCTAGAATATAGTCAGGGAAGCAGTTGAATATATAGACTGAAAGGGTAGGACACAATGGTTAAATACAGAACGGCAGCTCCGCACGAACGCGAGGAATACATAGACTTGGCCAACCTTGCCTTCCGCTTTGATTTTGAAATTCTAATGCCCAAGGCGTATGACAAGAGCGTAGATTCATCAGCGATGCATAAGGTTGCTGTGGACGAGCAGGGCAGGCTGCGTGCGCTGGTGGCTGTTTTTCCAGAGTCTCTGACGGTATGTGATCATACGCTGCGTACCGGCTATCTGGGTACGGTATCTGTTCATCCGCGTGCGCGAGGCGAAGGACATATGAGAGCGCTTATGAACCTGTGGCTTGAAGAGCTGCGGGGTACCTGTGATATGGTTGTATTATATGGACAGCGGCAGAGATATGAGTATTTCGGCTTCACGCTTGGCGGTGTCAAGTTCAAATATACCGTGGCAGAGGCCAATGTGCGCCATGGCTTAAGAGGGGTGAATGACACCGGAATATCCTTCAGTCCGCTGTTTGAGATTGAAGGCGGTGCAGAATTTGCGCACAGCATGAACACCTCGCGGCTGGCTTATGTTGAACGCAGCTTAGAGCAATTGCCGCTAATTTTCGGCACCCTCTGTCAAAAGGCACTCGGCGTTCTGGATCAGGGCAAGCTGATCGGGTATCTGGTTGTCAACGAAGCGGGCGATGAAATAGCTGAATTCGCAGTGGAGAATCCGGACGATATTCTGCGGACGCTCAAGGCTTACCGGGAGTATAGCGGGGCAGAGCGGATAATTGTAGATACGCCGGAATATGACATCGCGCTGAATACGGCTCTTGGCAGCATTGCCGAAGACTTCGTAATCGAGAATTCCGATATGTATCATATTCTGGATTTCGCCAATGTCCTGAAGGCTTACCTCACGCTGAAGTACAAGACTACAGGCATTATCCCGGGAGAATTCTCCGCAGTAATGGACGGACAGCCGGTGACGGCGCGGGTGGACGAAGAGGGGGTTACGGTTGAGCGGTCAGCCCGGCCGGATGCCGTGATTCTTGACCGGCAGCAGGCCCAGGCCCTGCTGCTCACGCAGCACAGCCGTTATATGGCAGTGGATGCGCCTATAGGCTGGTTCCCGCTGCCCCTGTTCTGGTACAAGATTGATAAATACTGAGCCATCCGTTGCGCGATAATCCCTGCTCGCCGCGGGCAACGGACAAGCCGGAGATGGGCGCTTATGTGCCTGCCTCCGGCTTGTTGTTGTATACAAAACTAGTGCAGCATCAGATTTAAACTGGTGGATGGGGCGCTATGATGCCTGAAGGACTACAGGAGTGGAGCCAACCCCTTCAGGTGCCATTCCCAGGCGAAAGCGGTTGTCCCTTAGTGGCGTTTGGCCCGGCATAACGGACTGAGGCGCGCTTATTCTGGATGAAAGTCACCACTTGGGCAAAGGAACGGACCCCATGGAACTTATTCTTGGAATTTCTACTCTAAACATCTTGTAGAGAGACGATAAGGGCTACTCAGTCCGTTAACCCGCAAAAAGTGGCGTTTTTCTGGGAATAGGGTCCCTCAGGTCCGTTAGGAGCAAACTCGACCGGCCGGCGGCAGTTTCGTTTTACGTAACCTCCGGGATCTGACCTATTCACAGAATTAAATCTGATGCTGTACTAGATGGACTTCCGGAATTCCGCCGGAGTCATGCCGGAGAAGTTACGGAACAGCTTGATGAAGTAGCTGACGTTGTCATAACCCAGCTGCTCCGCGATCTCCACGATGGTCAGGTTCGTCTGATTCAGGAGATCGCGGGCCTGTTCCATTTTCATTCTGGTCACATACTCAATGAAGGTCAGCCCGGTCTCCAGCCGGAATAACCGGCTGAAATGGGTGGGGTTCAGGCCCAGACGCTTCGCCATCTCCTCCATGCCAACCTTCTCGCCTATATGATTCATCACATAACGTTTGGCTTCGGCTATTTCTTTACGGACATTCTGCTTCCACATGGAGCTTAGCATGAGTATTTTATCCTTAAGGAATTCCTCCAGCCATTCCATGAGCTGCTCCAGCGTTTCGAATTCCTGGATTGAGCGCTGGAGCCGCTCACTGTTGAAGTTGTTGACGAAGTTTTGCATGACGACATATTTCAATTCCAGCTCCATCACCATTTTGAGCAGCCAGCTCTTTACACTCTCCACCGGATATTTCTGGTCCCCGACATACTGCTTGATCTCCCTGACCTTGGCCGCAAGCTGCGAGCTGTCCTCCTGCTGAATGCAGTCCCTTAGCTGCTGGAGGATCTCCGAATAATGCACGAACAGGTCCTCGCCGCTGGTCTGGACAGGCGCGTACTTCATAATCGCTCCCTCGGCGGTATAGAAGCGCAGGGCATGGGAATCCAGCAGCGCCTGAATCTGCTTCTTAATGTCGATCAGACTTGGAGTATCCTCCCCGTAAAAGAAGGAAATCCCCATCCGCAGATGCAGCTTCGCCATTCTCTGAACATGCCGGAATTTATTACGGAACTCCTCATAAAGATTGCGGACGAGGATATGCGGCAAAGGAATGAACAGGATGAACTGCCGTTCCGTCAGCGCGAACTGGATAATGCCGTCTATCTCCAGGAATTCCTGCAGCATATTATCCATCACGAACTGCAGGTTCACCACTCCGCCGAACCGCCTCTCCAGCTCATAGGAGCGCTCCGGGACCGCCAGTACAGGCAGATACGGGGTGCCTTTGTGCAGGCTGATGCCCATCGCTTCGGCTTGTCCGAACCACTCGGCTTCATCCCAGACCGGCTGCTCCACGAACATGCGGATGAACCTGGTCCGGATGGCGGCATGGTTCTGGCTGACCAGCTTCTCCATCTGGAGATAGTGGTTACGGGATTTCAATTTCACCTCCAGCCGGGCCACCGCTTCCGTCAATACGGCAATCACCTGATCGATCTGCAGGCTCTCCTTCAATATATATTCGGCCACATTCAGTTTCACAGCCTTCTGGGCATATTCGAATTCCCCGTGGCAGGACAGGATAATCGTCTGAAGCTGAGGGTTCACCTCCCGCGCCTTCTGGATTAGCTCCAGTCCATTCATCGCCGGCATGCCGATATCCGTAAGCAGAATATCCGGCTGATGCAGCTGGCAGGCTTCCCAGGCCTGTCTGCCGTCCGAGCAGCAAGCCGATAGTTCAAGGCCGAGGGTGTCCCAGGGAATCGAAGTGCTTAAATACTCCAACACCGGATAATGATCGTCTGCTAGTACTACTTTATAGGTCATGATTATCTGCTCCTATCCGCTTCACGGGCATGATTAATTGTACGGTGGTGCGTCCCTTGTGAATGCTCTCAATGTTCATCTCGAAGAGCTCACCGTAGATTAGCTTAAGCCGCTGGTAGACGTTGATTAATCCGATGCCGTGAGCGGACTCTGCCACTGGCGTCCCTTCAGCACTCAAGGCGCCTATCTCCGCATCCTTCTGCCTGATGTGCTGAAGCAGAGCTACGAGCGTATGCTCCTCCATTCCCGTGCCGTTATCCTCGATGGTAATGGTTAGCCTGGACTGGACGAGTCCGATGGTGATGACGACCCGCCCTCCGCCCTGCAAGAACCCGTGCTTGTAAGCATTTTCAATAATGGGCTGCAGGATGAACCGCGGCACCGTCTCCAGCAGCAGCTCTTTGTCCACATGCACTGCATATTCCGTAGGATATCTCATCGTGAACCGCATTAACTCCATATACTGCTTCGTGAAATCAAGCTCACTGGCAATCGAGACGAATTCCTCCCGGCTGGAAAAGCTGGCCCGCAGCATAGCAGAGAGGGAACCGACAATCGCAGCATTCTCCTCATCCTGCTTCATCAGCAGCTTCAGCCGGATCGAACTAAGCACATTGAATAGAAAATGCGGGTTAATCTGGGCCTGCAGCATCGCAATCTCCGCCTGGCGCTTCAATTCCTGCTCCGTCTCCACCTGCCTGAGCATCAGCTGCACCCGGTCCAGCATGTTATCGAAGGAGTGCCCCAGGCTGCCGATCTCATCGGTTCCCCGGATGCCCGAGCGCACCATGAGATCCCCGTCCTCCACCCGGCGGGCCGCCTTGCCCAGGACAAGCACGGGCTTGGTGAATCTCCGCAGCAGAACAGTAAGCGCGAACAAGAAGCTGACCGCAAATATCGTCTGAATTATCAGGCCGGTCCGGTTAATCCCGTTCAACCGTTCCGTCAGCTGCTCATAGGGAGCGACACTGATGAGTCTCCATCTGGCAAACTTCAGCGGCAGCGAGAGGAGGAGCTGATTCTCCCCCTTGAACTTGACGATGTCAGGGAAGACCAGCTCATCTACAGGCAGCAGATGGTCAAAGCTTGTGCCTATCAGCTCCTGGTTCCGGTTCGACAGAATGTTCTCCTCTTCGTCCAGCAGATACACATCCTCTTCCAGTGAAGCAAACCGCTCACGGATCGCAGCCTCGCTGCGGCTGACAATCAGGTAAGCGTAGGGGGCGGCAGTTGTTTCTTCTCTTAAGGCACGCGCTGTCATGAAGATATACGGCTGCTCCGCCTGCAGGGAGGTCAGGTAATTGTCTTCTGCTCCCATAAATAAGGTATCATACGGCGGGAGCTGCTCCAGAGTGGAGAACCAGCGCCGTTTCAGAAATTGCCGGGGATCATAATCATAGAAGGAATAATCGGAATAGGCATGTCCTTCCTTATCCAGCAGAGTGATCCGCAGATCGATGGTGTCTCCGGCCACCTGCTCCAGGCGGCTGGTCAGGGTCCGCGCAGCTACGGGATTGGTCTTGGCATCCTCCAGCAGGGTCTTGATCTCCGGATCGAAATGGACGAAGTTCGACACTGACACCATCTCTTCGAAGATGACATCAATTTGCGACTGGACAATTCTCAGGGACTGTGTGGATTTCTCCAAGGAATGCTCCCGGATAATCAGCTTGGAATAGACATTGGTAATATAGAGCATCCCCAGTGCCGGAATCACGAGGCAGGCGATGGAGGTAAGGATTAGCTTTTGCCGGAAGGAGAGCTGACTGAGCCTGTGCTTTTCTTTCATTAATATCCCTCCAGTAGTAGACCTTCACAGACTTATGGTACTTGATTCTGCGGTTCGGCTCATCCAATAATTTTTTCAATTTAGAAAAAATAATGCTATACAAAGTTTTCGCCACAGATAAATTCGTTGCATGTGCTATAAAATTTGCCCTTCTATAATAAAGCTACAAACATAAAAAGAGGTGGATAAAGTGGAGGTTATTACTGAAGAGGGGACGGCAAAACGGTCCGGCAGCCCCGGGATAAGCAAGATGCGCAAGCAATCCTTTTACGACAATATTGCAGGGTATTTATTCATTGCCCCCATGCTCATTCTGACCGTAACACTGGTAATTATTCCGATTCTACTATCCGGTGTGATCAGCTTCTCGAACTGGAACTTTGTATCCGGTCTGGACGGGTTCGGGTTTGTCGGTCTGGATAACTACACCCGGCTGGTGCAGGACGAGTCCTTTCACCGCTCGCTCTACAACAACCTGATCATGATTGCCGTCGTTCCGGTAGCGATGTTCCTGGCGCTGGTGCTGGCGGTGCTGATCAATAAGGCAACGTATTTCAAAACCTTTTTCAAAGTGATCTACTTCATGCCCTTCATCTCGAGCTTCGTGGCGATTGCCCTGCTCTGGAGAGTGCTCTATCACCCGAACAACGGTCCGATCAACGGATTCCTCAGATCTATCGGGGTCGAGCATCCGCCCATGTGGCTGGCTGATCCCAAGTTCGCACTAGTCTCGGTCATGATTATTATGGTCTGGACTTCACTCGGCTTCAACATGGTCATCTATCTGGCGGGCCTTCAGAATATCTCACGGGATTTGTATGAAGCCGCCGATGTTGACGGGGCCTCACCGCTCAGACAATTCTTCAGAATTACACTGCCGCTGCTGTCGCCTACGTCCTTCTTCCTGCTCATCACAGGAGTTGTCGGGTCCTTCAAGGTCTTCGATCTGATTATGGTGTTAACCGGCGGCGGCCCCGCAGGCTCAACCTCCGTCATTGTCTACTATCTGTATGAGGTGGCGTTCGTGAATCTGGAGTCGGGTTATGCTTCGGCGATGGGCATTATTCTGCTGATACTCATCCTGCTGGTGACCTTATTTCAATGGGTCGGACAAAAGAAATGGGTCAACTACTAGGAGGTTTACACATGCGATCGATCAAGCTTAACCGTGTTATTGTCACCATCTTCATGGGGGTTGCCGGAATCCTGTTCATTATGCCGTTCTTATGGATGCTCTCTGCCTCCTTCAAGCCCGAGCTGGATGTCATGAAATATCCGATAGAATGGATTCCGTCGAAATGGAATATGGTGGAGAACTACAAGCAGGTATGGGCGGGAGCCGTGCCGTTCACACTCTATTACTGGAACACCACGAAGGTGACCCTGATGTCTACAGCGCTGTCGCTGATTATTTCTGCGATGGCGGCTTACGGCTTCTCCAAAATCATTTTCAAAGGGCGGGATATTCTCTTCCTGGTTGTCCTGGCCACCTTCATGATTCCGACGCAGGCCATTCTGGTTCCGCAGTTCATCATGTACCGCTGGCTTGGACTGTTCGACAGCCATTTCGGGCTGGTGCTGCTTGCCGCCTCCGGCGTGCTTGGAACCTTCCTGCTGAGACAGTTCTTCCTGGGAATCCATGATGAAATTATTGAATCGGCGCGGATTGATGCAGCGGGCCACTGGACGATCTTCATGCGGATTGCCATGCCACTGGTGCAGCCAGCCCTTGCTACCTATATGATTCTCCGCTTTATCTGGACCTGGAATGATTACCAGAATCCGCTGATCTTCCTTCGTTCCGATTCATTGTTTACCCTGCAGCTGGGCATCCGGAAATTCGCTGATTTCAGCGGCGAGTTCTACTCCTTGATGATGGCAGGCGCTGTATCGGCCATTCTGCCGTTGTTAATTATTTTCATGATCGGCCAGAAGCAGGTGATTGAGGGAGTTGCGATGGGCAGTGTCAAAGGCTAGACTAATTACATTACAGGGGGCCAAATCATGTCAAAAGTAAAACGTAATCTATTCATCGCCTTACCGCTGTTATCCCTGCTGGTATCCGGTTGCGGAGGCGCTGGCAATGCAGAGAAGGAGCCGGCGGCAACGGGTGCCGGGAAGGATGGCAATACACCGGTAACGATCAAGCTGAGCAACTGGTATGCCAAAAAAATGGACAACTGGGATGTCGTGATTGCCGAGTTCGAGAAGCAGCATCCGAACATTAAGGTGGAATTCGCCTCTGCGGAGGACAATAACTCCAACGAGTATTATAAGAAGCTCGACCTGGCGGTGGCCGGCGGCGATGATCTGGATATTATCATGTTCAGTAACATGACCTTCCTGTCCCAGCGGGCAGGCCTGGGGATGATTGAGCCGCTGGATGATTATCTGGCCAAGGACAGCATTAATTTCAAGGACGAATATACATCCGATACCAGTATTGACGGCAAGGTCTATGGACTGCCCGGCAAGTCCTCCCAGGGTCTGGTTATTATCAATGAGAATCATCTGAAGGAGGCCGGACTTGAGCTGCCCAAGGACTGGACCTGGGATCAGTATATGGAATACGCCAAGGCGATGACGAAGAAAACGGGCGATAAAACCCGGTACGGCACCTACTTCCACAGCTGGATTCAATATGGCTATGTGGTGCAGAACTTCGGCCAGCCGGTGAATGCCAATCTGACTACCGATGACGGCAAGACCGCCAATATCGACAATCCGTTCATGCGCAAGTCCCTTGAAATGCGTCTTCAGGGCGAAGCGGAAGGCTCCGCAACCCCTTACTCTGAGGTGGTCAGCCAGAAGCTGAACTACAGACCGCAATATTTCAACCAGGACACCAGTATGCTTGTTACGGGGACCTTCCTGATCCCGGAGACTGGGGGAACGGATACCATTCCGGCTACCTTCAAGACCGTGTTCGCTCCGCTGCCGAAGATGAAGATGGAAGATCCGATGTCCTCGAATGTGAGCGGGGATGTTCTGAGCGTCTACAGCAAGTCCAAGCATAAAGACGAGGCCTACACCTTCATCCGCTGGTTCTCCACCGAAGGGATCGTGCTGCAAGGCAAGAATATCCCGTCCTGGAAAAAAGCGAATCTGAACGATGTGGTCGACCGGATCATTGCAGGCAGCAAAACCCCGGAGATGATCGATAAAGCTTCCCTGCTCTACGTTCTGGAGAATACCAAATCCACTACTGCGGCTACGGCAGTGCCTTATCACGCTGAGCTGGAGAAAGTGCTGCTGGAGGAGTTCGATAAAATGATGCTGTCCGGTCAAAGTATTGATGATACAATTCAGCATGCACAAACCAAGATTCAGAAGATTATTGATTCCAAATCCTGAATAAAAGAGAAGAGAAAGTAGATAGGAGTGTTGTTCATGCTGTATCCAATGATGACGGAAACCCGCAGTCTGTATGATCTGGGAGGGGTATGGAATTTCAAGCTGGACGATGGCTCCTGCTGGGACGAGAGCTGGCAGGCATCGAAGCTCACAGATACGATCCCTATGGCGGTGCCCTCGGCGTACAATGATCTTGGCGTAAGCCCGGAGATTCGTAATCATGTCGGCTGGGTCTGGTATGAGCGGGAGCTGTCCCTTCCGCGTAACGTCATGAATGAGCGGCTTGTCCTGAGGTTCGGGTCGGCGACCCATAAGGCGAAGGTATTTATCAATGGGAGCCTTATCATGGAGCATGCCGGCGGCTTCCTGCCTTTTGAAGCGGTGGTAAATGACTATATTCAAGCTGGCACGAACCGGTTGACGGTTGCCGTGAATAATGTGGTGGATTACACCACATTGCCTGTTGGCCTGTACACGGAGAGCGAAGGACCGGACGGGAAGCTTAAGGTGAAGAACCAGCCGAACTTTGATTTCTTCAACTTTGCCGGATTGCAGCGGCCGGTGCGGATCTATTCCACGCCGCTCACCTTCGTTCAGGACGTTACTGTAGTGACCGATTACAAGGAGGAGCAGGGGGAGGAGAGGCAGGGGATAGTCCGCTATAGCGTGGACATTAGCGGAGAAGCTGAGGTCCGGGTTACGGTATTGGATGAAGAGGGGAACATGGTCTGCTCAGGCACGGAGCCGTCCGGTGTACTGGATATTCCATCTGTCAGACTATGGCAGCCGTTGAATGCCTATCTGTATACCCTAAAGATTGAGCTTCTGCAAGCGGAGCAGGTGTTTGATGTCTATGAGCTGCCGTTCGGCGTGCGGACGGTCACAGTGAAGGACGGGAAGTTCCTGATCAACAACCAGCCCTTCTACTTCAAGGGCTACGGCAGACATGAGGATACCCCGTTCCATGGACGGGGCCTGGACGAAGCCGCGAACATTATGGATTTCAATCTGATGAAATGGTCCGGGGCCAATTCCTTCCGCACGGCACATTATCCGTATGCCGAGGAAGTGATGCGGCTGGCCGACCGTGAAGGCTTCGTCGTGATTAATGAGACTCCGGCGGTAGGCCTGGATCTTAATTTCCTGGTGATGTTCTCAGGAGGTTCGAAGAAGGATACCTGGGCAGAGGTCCAGACCTTCGGGCATCACCAGCAGGTGATCCGGGAGCTGATCCAGCGGGATAAGAACCATGCCTGTGTAGTGATGTGGAATGTTGCGAACGAACCGGCCTCCTATGAGGATGGAGCGTACGAATATTTCAAGCCGCTGATCGAGCAGCTGCGGGAGGAAGATCCGCAGCACCGTCCGGTGACCCTGGTGACACATATCGAGGCTTCACCGGCGAACGACAGAATCTCTGAGCTGATCGATGTGCTGGCCTTCAACCGGTATTACGGCTGGTATGTGGACGGGGGAGACCTGGAGTCGGCTAAGGTTAAGCTGCGGCTGGAGCTGGAAGCGTGGAGCCAGCGGTGCCCCGGCAAGCCGATGATGATGACCGAATATGGAACCGATACTGTGGCCGGACTGCATGATGTGGAGCCAATCATGTTCACGGAAGAATATCAGGTGGCGTTCTACCGCGCCAACCATGAAGTCTTCGATGAATTTCCCGAATTTGTGGGCGAGCAGGTATGGAATTTCGCCGACTTTGCCACCAGCCAGGGTATTATCCGTGTGCAGGGGAACAAGAAGGGCATCTTCACCCGTGACCGCAAGCCCAAGGCGGCAGCCCACGAGCTTCGCCGGAGATGGACGGCTATACCGGATTTTGGTTATAAGAAGTAATTTGAACCGTTGTGTACAAGTAAGACTGCAAGCCTTTCGTTAGGGGGCTTGCTTTTTTTTATATGTCCCCCCAGTAGACCGGTAAGCCTTTTTTTGCAGAGTTGAATGATTCTAATAATATATTATAATGCAAAGGGTGGCATAATATAATAAGGCTCTTATAAGCAAGTAAGTCTTATATTAATGTTCTTCCCTAAATGAGGTGTACAATGAATCGGATTTTACTGGTCGAAGATGATGAAAACTTGGCATTCGGTATTGAATATATGATAACAAGTGAAGGATATACAGTTATTGCAGCGGTTAGTATGGAAGAAGCCAGAAGAGCACTAAAAACAAATACAGTCGATTTAATCTTGTTGGATGTCAATCTGCCTGATGGTTCAGGGTATGACCTGTGCAGAGAGATCCGGGCAACCTCCCAGATTCCCATTATATTCTTGACTGCTCTGGATGAGGAAGCCAACGTTGTTGTTGGTCTTGATTTGGGGGCAGATGATTATATGACTAAACCGATTCGAACCAAAGAACTTATCTCCAGAATGAAGGCTGTATTAAGGCGCAACCATAAGTCTAAGGATGAGGTAAGGGAATGGAGATCCGGTGATATTGAAGTTCGAGTCTTTGAAAGAGCTGTTCTTAAGCGTAATCAAGAGCTGTTGCTGACAGGAATGGAGTATCGCTTGGTGTTGATGTTAATGAAACATCCTAAGAAAATTTGCAGCAGAAGCAGCCTTCTGAATCACCTGTGGGATATGTCAGGTGAATTCGTTGATGACAATACCCTTTCGGTTCATATTAGAAGATTAAGAGAGAAGATTGAGGATAATCCTGCAATACCGGAATATATAATTACTGTTCGAGGGGTCGGATATAAATGGAATGCAGAAGTAATCGGACGATAACTCATGATTGAGTTATTCCGTAATCCAGAGTGGAAGTCCATCGCCGTTAAAGTCATCGTACTCCAAGTTTTGTTTGCGGTATTCATGTTCTTTTTTATGAGTGATCAAGTCAACCATATCCATAAGGCTTTGGTTAATCAAAATGCCGCACTGATTGGATATGTTTTGAAGCAAGACCCTCAGTTAGAGGATGGTATGATTCACTATATTACTCAGGGGGCGACGGAGATTGAGATTGCAGAGGGAAAACAAACCTTAGCTCAATATGCTTATAAAGAAGATATGCCCATAGGTGATCAGCCTTTACTTTCAGGTACCGCTATACCTATGAAAACCTCAGCGCAAGTATTGCTGTTTGGCATCCCTGTGCTGCTGTTATTACTTTGGGAATATCGTAACATTTTTGCTAAGATTCGAGCCATTTCCTTTGCAGCGGATCAAGTGGTAGAACGACATGTGGATGGGCCGCTCCCGGATAACATTGAAGGTGACTTTGGCACTTTAGGCCGTAGTTTCAATGCGATGGCTGAAAGGCTGCATAACAGTCTTAATCAGCTTCAACATGAAAAAACATTTCTTCGTAATTTGCTCTCAGATATCTCGCATCAGCTCAAAACACCGCTGGCATCCCTCATCGTTTTTAATGAGAATATGCTGAATGATCCCCATATGAATCCGGACATGAGATCGAAATTCCTAGAGCGGAGCACGAAGCAGCTTGAGCGAATGGAATGGCTGATTATCAGTTTACTGAAGCTGGCACGGGTCGAAGCCGGAGCAATCATGTTCCGGAAGGAAGACATTCGAGTGAGATCAATCATTGTTCATGCTGTACAATCGTTGCGAATGTTAGCCGATCAAAGAATGCAGCAAATCGATATTCATGGTAATGAAGAAATGACCGTTCGGGCGGATGAAGAATGGCTGGGAGAAGCCTTTATAAATTTGATTAAAAATGCACTGGAGCACTCACCGCTTGGAGGCAAAATTAATATTACATTAGAAGATAATTCAATGTTCCGGACAGTTATCATTCAAGATCGGGGGGAAGGCATAGCCCCAGAAGATTTGCCTCATATTTTCGAACGCTTTTATAGAGGGAAAAGTACGGCAAAGCCTCAAAGTATTGGCATTGGCTTGCCGTTATCCAAGTCTATTATTGAAGAACAAGGCGGTATGATTACCGTTTCCAGTCAGCTAGGAATAGGAACGGAATTCAGAATTTCGTTTAATAAAGGAGATAAGTGAAGGGGAAGCTTACATTAATGTAAGCTTCCCCTTCACTTTATTGTAAGCTTCGATATTTATAATAACCAATATACAATGTGAAGCATTAGCTCGAGGAGGCAATAAGATGGAAATGCTAAAGACTATAGATTTATGCAAAAACTATGGAAAAGCAGAAGCAAAAGTTGAAGCTTTGAAAAATATTAATTTTTCTGTTCAACAAGGGGAATTTGTCGCTATTGTAGGGGCTAGCGGATCAGGGAAAAGCACCTTGATGCACCAGTTAGGTGGTGTGGACCGCCCGTCCAGTGGACAGGTCATCATCGATGGTACGGATCTCTACGCCAAGAGTGAGGAGGAACTCGCTGTATTCCGAAGACGGAAAATAGGATTTATTTTTCAATCCTATAATTTGATCCCGGTCCTATCTACGGAGGAGAATATCAAGTTACCATTACTGCTGGAGAATAAAAAGGTAGATGAGAAATATGTTCAGGAATTAATGGGATTACTAGGGCTTACTGACCGAAAGCATCATCTTCCCTCTGAATTGTCAGGCGGACAACAGCAACGAACGGCGATTGGCCGTGCATTAATCAATAAACCTTCAATTATTTTAGCAGATGAGCCTACAGGAAATCTGGATAGTAAAAGCAGTAAGGAAATCATGGACTTGCTTACATTCTCCGTAAAAAAATATCATCAAACCTTGATTATGATTACACATGATTTAAATATTGCTAAAATTGCAGATCGAATCGTAAGAATCGAAGACGGGGTCCTTCAACAGCCAAATGAGGTGAGCCGTATTGAATAGCTACACTGGACTTACCGGGAAATATTTAAAGGGGCAGAAAAAAAGATCCTTACTTACGATCCTTGGTATTATTTTGTCGGTTACGCTCCTAACATCCATTGGAACTATTGGAATGAGCTATAGAGATAAGTTAATCAGACAAACCATGCAAGATTTCGGAGATTACCATGTCTCGATTAATGATATTCAGGGAGAAGCTGTCCCGAAAGTCAAAAATAATTCATTCGTAGAGACTACAGGTATAGTTAGCAGAGAAGGATATGCTGTTATTAAAGAGACAGAAGAGAAGGTGAAGCAGGAAGATCCATACGCTGCACCGTACCGGTATTTGAATGTTAAAGGATATGATGCGGAGGCAATGAAGATGCTTCAAGTTCAGCTGGATTCAGGCAGACTGCCGGAGAACAAGGCTGAAATTATCCTTTCCTCATCAAGTCTGCGTTACTTTCCTGCTCAGCCAAAGCTTGGCGACAAGGTTAAATTAAATCTTGGGCTCCGAAAAGTGAAGTCAACGGGTGAAGTGAAAAAAATAAACGGGCTTGGCGATTTTGGCTGGGATCTTGACGAACTTTTTCAGGGGCAATTTCAACGAGAATATACTGTAGTCGGCTTCTTAAAATCAACGAGGTCAAGTACATGGAGCTCCAGGTATATCTTTCCTGCCATTACATTCCAAGACTATAAACACATCGAGAATCAAAAAAAACATTTTATGTATGTCAAGATGAAATCTATGAACGGCGTTCAGGAGAAGACGGAAGCTATGATGTCCTCTTTACAGCTGGGTCAGGTCGATTATGATGCCGCTAAGCAGCTGGATAAAGATAACTTCATTAAGAATGTGCGGATTGAATACAATAATGAATTGCTTAGATTATATGGTAAAAGCATTTATCAAGGCGTGAATAGCAGTTTAATTCTGGCATTCGCTGCTGTCATTGTGATTATTATGATCTGCACGATTGCCGTGATTTATAATACTTTTAATATCTCTATATTGGAAAGGATATCACAATTCGGCATGCTGAGATGTATTGGTGCTACACCAGCTCAAATTCGCAAAATTGTCTTGCAAGAAGCTGCTCTGCTGAGCTTGATCGGCATACCCATCGGAATTCTCACAGGCACCCTGTTTATGAAGGTATTGTTTTATAATATCAGCTTGTTAGCATTAGGTTTCTTGAATGATATGAGAATGGTCATTTCCGTACCGATTCTACTCACAGCTGGTGTATTAGGTTTGCTGAGCGTATTTCTGTCCGCTATTGGACCAGCCAAGCAAGCATCCCGCGTATCTCCTTTAGAAGCGCTACAGAATTTGGGGAGCACAAAGATCGATCGGATCACAACGGTCAAGAGGTCCCTGTTCGTTACCAATTTGTTTGGTATCGTAGGGCAATTCGCCAGCAGGAACCTGCGCCGAAACAAGAAACGTTTCCGGATTACAGCCTTTTCCATGATTGTCAGCATCATCATTTTTATTGTCTTTAGCGGTTTGGTGAATTTCATACAGCAAGCAACACGTGTCTCAGGTGCCGAGTATTCGTACTCACTTTCCTATGATGGTCCTTCAAAGCGGATAGATGATAAGGTGTATCAGCACATTGCCAAGCTGGATGCTGTGCAACAATCTTACAAATTTTACAATAGTCAAGTGACGGCTATTATCCCTAAAGACAAGATTAATCAGAAATATTATGAATTAACTAAAGATCGATACGTTGTCACTGAAGGAGAAGGGTATAGAACAGACAATAATTTCCTTATGTCCTTTGGGGATAATGGATTAGAAGCTATGCGATCCAAGCTGATCTCAGGGACGATCGACAAGGAGAAAATGAACCGGGAGAATGGCGTTATTGTTCAACAAAAAATAAGCATGATCACACAAAAAGGCCAGGAGCTGATTATCGACCAAACCCAATTTAAAGTGGGAGATCATATCAATATTCACACTGTTGAGGGAGGTCATAACAAATATCAAACCGTAACCGTGGCTGGAATCGTCGATGAAGATTTATTATCGAAGGGATATACCCAGAGTCAAGTTATTACATTCTTCACAACGTCTAAAGTATATTCCAAGATTACAGGTAACGATGCATATCCAAGAATCTTTATTCTTGCTGATCCTGATCAGCCGAACCAAGCAATTACGGATTATCTTAAAGCATTAGTTGAAAAAGACGCCGGGTTTAACTACCAGGATCGGGTAGCGGAGCTCACTCAAGCCAAAAACGACGCAGTGACTTTCAGCATCATCCTTTACGGTTTTATCGGTGTCATTGTGTTAATTGCATTCTTGAACATTGTAAATACCGTGAGCACGAATCTCATCCTTCGGACGAAGGAGTTTGCAGTCCTTAAGGCCATCGGGATGACCCAAAAAGAAGTCAGAAAAATGATTGTTTTAGAAAGTATATTTTACGGTTTGTTTGCCTCAGTTGTTGGAATTACCTTAGGTACGGCTCTTAGCTACAGCATTCAAATGCTCTTCGCGGGTGCTGTGAGTACAGCTTGGACGATCCCGTGGTACAGTATCGGTATTGCTTTTGCAGGGGCTATAATTACAACGCTTCTCGCAACGATCTGGCCAATGTATCAGTTAAATAAAGTGAATATCGTGGAGGCCCTCCGGAGAGAGAATTAGAGGCAAGTGCTATTCCTGCCTGGCGTATCTACCCGGGGACACTCCGGCCACCTTGGTGAAGCTGCGGATGAAATTGGCATAATCGCTGAAGCCGGATTGATAACAGGCCTCGGTAAGGCTAAGCCCTTCGCGGAGACAAGCCTTGGCTAACGAAATCCGGCGATCCAGTATGTAGGAACGTAGCGTCAGGCCTGTGTGCTGTTTGAACTGGCGGCTGATATAGGTGCTGTTCAAATGAAAGGTGCTGCTAAGCTGCTCAAGCGTGAGGGTCTGGCCCAGATGGGCATCAATATACTCCATGGTCCTGCGGACCAGCTCCGGCATGATATCGGCAGGAATGAAGCATGTCTTATGAAACACGGTGTTGGTCAGCACTAATAATTGAGCAAGCGTACTGTTGGCGATAATATCTGCTCCATACGCAGCCGATGAGAGGGCCTTCTCCAGATCGCCGGTCAAGCGGAGCACCTGCTGAAGCTCGGCTTCCTCCAGATGAACGATGTTGCCCTTACCCTTCGGACGGTAGTCGAAGCACCAGGATAGCGGGGTAGCCGGAGTAGACAGGCGGTGCAGATAAGATTTTTGGAGATTGATCGTAATCCGTTCATATTCCGATTCATCCTGGCTGAAGGAACGATGCATTTCTTCCGGGTTCAGCACAAGCAGATCTCCGCGCTGCAGGTGGTAGCAGCTGTTCTCAATATAGAAGTTGACGTTGCCGCGCAGAAATAAGTACAGCTCATACGCTTCATGTCGGTGATAGAAGGTTCCCATATTATAGGTGGTTGTCCTGTGCAGGTAGAGGTAATCTTTATGGATAGGGTCATAGCGAAGCTCAAATGGCTCGTTCATGGGTAACCTCCGGATCATTTCGCGCAATAATAACAGCGGAACCTGCAATGATTCTTCTCTGGAACTACTTTAAAATGACATTATCCTAGCATGAAGAGATATGATTTGCAAGCGTTTTATTGTATACACCAGACTGGAGGACAGGATAGTGGAACTGATCGTAACAGCAAGAAGCAAGACTCAGGAAGATCCTGAATATACCGGACTTAACGGGCATGGACTACATGCATCCGTTGAGATAACAGGTGGGACAGGCAGTGCACAGCAGCCCTTTCAGGCTCATGTACAGCTCACGAATCTTAACAGCACGCCCTGGTCAGGCGTCATTCATGTGGAGTTGCCGTTCGCCAAGGCTGATCCGCGCTTTTTTCTTCCCGCATTTATGTATGGCCGCAACCGGGGAGAAGCTCCGCAGAATGTCCCTAACGAATTTCCAAGATTAAGGGAGGGCCAGCCCGCGCGTCCCTCTTCTTCCTGGTGGATGGTGCGCAGCGACCGGCTGTCACACCCTGCAGCGCTTGTACATGACACTGGCAAAGTGTACGGATTATGCGCCAGCCCTTATTTTATATACAGGGAGGGAGAGAAGATCCAGTGGAAGCCTGGGCTAGAGGGGGAGTTCTTGCAGTATGGCGGCTTCACCTGCTCACTTGCCAAGGGAACGGTCGGCTATACGCTGGGGTATGAGAATGCTCCGCTTCTGTTCATCAAATCCCGTCTTGTCAAGGAACGGGCACCTCTGGAGGAGAACTGCTTCGAACTGGCGGCCTCAGAGTCTGTAGCGTTCATGCTGGATTTGTATGACTACAAGGCTGAGTCTGAGCTGGGCATTAATGCTGCGCTGGAAGACGTCTACTCCCGCTACCATCAGCCTCCAAGACCTGGCAGTGATCTGCGGACCGCTGCGGCCGATCTGTCGAAGGCCATCTATCAATATGCGTGGCTGCCTGAGGACCGGAGCTACACAACCTTTGTCTATGAGGACAAGGAGACGGGCGGGTACCGGTACAACAAAATCATCTCCATCAGCTGGACAAACGGTCTGACTGTAGCCACTCCTATGCTGATGGCTGCGCTGCGGCTGGGAGATGAGCCTATGCGCGGGCAGGCACTCTCCTGCATTGAGCATATCATCGGGAACTCCCTGAATCCGGCTTCCGGTCTCCCTTACGAGGCCTATCAGGACGGGAAATGGAGCATTCACGGCTGGTGGTTTGACGGGATGCGCACGCCGGGACATTCCGCTTATCTGTGCGGACAGGCCTTGTTCTATATTATGAAGGCCTATGAATATGAGAAAAGGCTCAACCATGTCATCCACGAGGACTGGGTGGACTTCGTGCGTAAGATTCTCCCTGTACTGGAGAGAAGCCGGAATTCGGACGGTGAATACCCTACGATTCTCTCTGAGCGAACCGGTGCCGGGCTTGAATATGATTCCTTCAGCGGGACCTGGATCATGGCTGCCATAGCCTACTATAGCTGGCTAACCGGAAACCGGTCGCATCTGGACAGCCTGAAGCGCAGTGAGCGGCATTATTATGAGACCTATGTGAAACGAATGGAATGTTATGGGTCGCCGCTTGATGCGGATAAGGCTGTAGATTCTGAAGGGATTCTGGCGTATATCCGTGCGGTCAGATATCTGCACGCCCTTACAGGGGATGAGCTGTATCTGGATCATATGAGAGATGCGCTTGCTTACGAGTTCACCTTCAAATTCGCCTATAATTCACCGGTTAAGGTGCCGCCGCTCAGTACGGTGGGCTGGTCCAGCTCCGGGGGGAGCGTGACCTCAGTCGCCAATCCGCATATTCATCCCATGTCGAGCAGCGTGGTCGATGAGCTGTATTATTATGTGAAGCAGCGTGAAGTTCCGTATGTGAAGCAGCGGATGCTGGATACCGTCGGCTGGGGCTGTCAGACCTACAACAGATATGACCGGGAATTCGATCACGGCCTGACGGGCTGGATGTCCGAGCGCTTCTGTCATTCCGAAGGGCTGGTAACAGAGACCTACAATGACGGCTCACCGGCCAGCACCTGGTTCTGTCTGATGCCCTGGGCCAGCGGCAGTATTATTGAAGGTCTGGTTGGCGATTACTGGGAGGCGGACAGCGAGTAGCGCCAGTACGGACGGAAGACATACACGAAGAGGATAACGATTCCCGGTTCAGCGGGAGGTTATCCTCTTTCTTTGTTTCAAAAGAATGCCCGGGCACTCAGGACAGTTTACTGGCCCGGTATCTGCCGGGGGACATGCCAACCACCTTGGTGAAGCTGCGGATGAAGTTCGCATAATCGCTGAAGCCGGACAGCTCGCAGGCGGCCGCGACACTCTTGCCGGAGGTAAGGTGGCTCATGGCCAAAGAGACACGCTTGTTAACGATATAGGAGCGGACGGTAAGTCCCGTGTGCTCTTTAAATTGCTGGCTTATATATTTGCCACTGTAATGAAATTTCTGCTCCAGCTGGGCGGAGTAGATCGGTTCGAGCAAATGCTCCTCGATGTAAGCCATCGTCTGGCGGACCAGCTCGGGCATGAGATTATGCGGCAGGGAGGCGGAAGACTGCTGCAGAGTGTTGATGAATACAAGCAACCGGGTGGCATAGGAATCGGCCAGCAGATCCTGGCCATACTCCTCGGAGTGAAGGCTATGGATCAATTGGTCCGCCAGTCTGGTATAGAAGGCGCACTGGTCGCGGGAGAGCCGGATCAGCGTGTTCAGCCCCGAGGGAAAGGCGTTGAAGCAGGCCAGCAGGTTCGTACGGCTGCTAGACAGCCGCCGCAGGGCGGATCTTCTCAGGTTCAGTCCGATCCGTTCATAGGTCTGGTTGTCGGCACAGACACACCGGTGCATCTCTCCGGGACGGATCAGGAGCAGATCGCCGGGGGAGAGCTTGTAGCAGGACTGCTCCACATACATATAGGTATTGCCTCTCAAGAACAGGTAGATTTCATAGGCGTCGTGCCGGTGGTAAGGCTGAGCCGGGTTGAGCTGCTCCGTGGTGGTTGATTTGTGGAAGCAGATCATTTCTTCGGGGATCGGGGTGAACACATACTGGGCAAGCTGCTCCATGGCATCCATTCCTTTAATTGGATATATAAGGATTATCAGTATCCGCGCAATATAGTATCGCTGATATGCAACGACGATATAACAACTATTTAATATAATACAGGAATAGGAAGCGCTTGCAAGTGTTGCAAGGAAAAAGGACAAGCCTGTACAGGGTACAGCTGCCGCTTCGATTAGACAGGAGGTGCGACCAGAGGCAGGATTCGGCAGGAATGTTGTGCAGAAATCATATAATAAGGAGATGAAGCAATGAGATCAACGTTTAAAAAATCACTATGTACTATCTTGGCATCTGTAACCTTACTATCGGCAATGTTGGTACCCGCACCGCCCAAAGTTTCAGCAGCCAGCGATGTGACTGTCAATCTGTCCGCCCAGAAGCAGGTAATTCGCGGATTTGGGGGCATCAACCACCCGGTCTGGATCGGCGATCTGACGGCTGCGCAGCGGGAGACCGCCTTCGGCAACGGAGCGAACCAGCTGGGCTTATCCATTCTGAGAATCTCTGTGGACGATAACAAGAATAACTGGTCTAAGGAGCTGGACACGGCCAAGGCGGCCGTTGCCAAGGGAGCCATCGTCTTCGCTTCACCCTGGAATCCTCCTGCAAGTATGACGGAGACCTTCAACCACAATGGGAATACCTCAGCCAAGCGGCTCAGATATGACAAGTACGGCGCGTACGCCCAGCATCTGAATGATTTCGTGACTTACATGAAGAATAACGGGGTTAACCTGTATGCAATCTCGGTGCAGAATGAACCGGACTATGCCGAGACCTGGACCTGGTGGACGCCTGCCGAAATCCTGAACTTTATGAAGAATTATGCCGGTTCCATTAACTGCCGGGTCATTGCTCCCGAGTCCTTTCAATATCTGAAAAATATGTCCGACCCGATTCTGAATGATTCCCAGGCGCTGGCCAATATGGACATTCTGGGGGCGCATTTGTATGGAACACAGGTGAACAACTTTGCCTATCCGCTCTTCAAGCAGAAGGGCGCAGGCAAAGAGCTGTGGATGACCGAGGTCTATTACCCGAACAGCAATAACAACTCGGCCAACCTGTGGCCCGAAGCGCTGGAAGTAGCCTACCATATGCACAACGCGCTGGTGGAAGGGGATTTCCAGGCTTATGTATGGTGGTATATCCGCCGTCAATACAGCCCGATGAATGAAGACGGCAGTATCAGCAAGCGCGGGGACAGCATGGCCCAGTTCTCCAAGTTCGTCCGCCCGGGTTATGTAAGAGTAGACGCAACGAAGAACCCGAATACCAATGTCTATGTCTCGGCTTATAAGGGCAATAACAAGGCAGTCATTGTGGCTATTAATAAAAGCACTTCGGCTGTAAGCCAGAAGTTTGTCCTGCAGAATGGCACAGCCTCAAGCGTGTCCACCTGGATCACGGACGCCAGCCGCAAGGTAGCCGCCGGCTCTAACATTAATGTGTCGAACGGTGCTTTCACCGCCCAGCTCCCTGCGCTTAGTGTAACTACCTTCGTAGCCACACTCGGAAGCAGCAGAAGCTCGGTAACGGATGCAATCTATGACATTGAAGTAGATCCTGCCTTGGCTGAGGAAGTTCTTGCCCAGTAGAATACAGTCGCAGCATTTATGACTTAAACGCAGATAGACTCAGCATCCCGGCCTGTAAATCGTAGCTTGTATAGTGCGTTTATAGGCCGGGATTTTTGGTGTTCCGGGTTATCGTTTAAATTTGAAAGAGAATAGTGTTATTTTAAAATGAATCGTGCATCCTTCTTCTACAAATGTACAATCTGATTTGTTAGGATATTACCAGGCAAAACAATGTAAGCGCATACAAGAGGAGGAATCTCTAGGATGAGTAAAAAGATCAGGAGAAAGGCACTCTCAGTTTCAATGGCTGGTGTGCTGCTGCTATCCGTCATTACCCCTATGCCATTCTCTAACCCCCTTCAAGCTGCTCCGGCTGCTGCCATGCAGGCTGCTATTGCTCCGGCACAGGTAACCGCCGATTGGTACAAGAGCTATCAGACGATGGATGGTGTAGGAGCCGCCTATGCGTATACGGATTCCGTCCATATGCTGCAGCTCGCTTCGGCCGGCCATCAGGATACGGTCCGGCATCTGCTGGATCTGACCTTCAGTGAACAGAAGGGTACAGGCCACGACATTGTCCGGGTGATCATCGGTGACAACGGCGGCCTGACGACTTCCGGGGCTACTGCGGCCAGCCCGGGGTTCAACCCGCTCACCAGCCTCCTGGCCGATGTGAATAATCCCGGCTTCGACATTGAGGGGAACGCTATTCCTCTGCGTGGAACAGCAGGCCAATACGGCTACAAGATCGAAGCGGAGAACCGCTATTACGACGGCAATACCGACAGCATCTGGCCGGTTGAACCGGAGCATGCTCCTGGAACGCTTGTACCTGTGCAAGACTTTGTATGGGATTATCCCTCCTGGAATCAGCCGATCGGCAATGACGACGGCGGACCGACCAATCTCCTCAGTAAGCCCGGTGAACAGCCTGTAGTCATCAAGAATTCCCCGCGTACACGCAAAGAGCTGTTCGATATCGATCAGGTCTGGACCATGCGCCAGGCGATGCAATATGGCGTCAAGCAATTCTACGCCTGCACCTGGACCGTACCCTACTGGATGAGTCAATCCAACACCAATTCTCCCAGCAAAATTGTCCGTGGCGACATCGCCACCATTGGCGGGAAACCGGTCAAAATATACTATCAGGCCTATGCAGATTATCTTGTCAATTATATCCGCGGCATGTGGGAGCAGTATGGGATTCCGGTTACCCACATCAATCCCTTCAACGAAGTCGATCTGGCGGGCGGCTCAGCTGCTTACGTTACGGAACTGATTAACGGTTACATCGGACCTGCCTTGAAAAAATCGATGCAGCCTGGCGGCGACCTCTATGATATTAAGAACCCGGAAGGCAAGCTCATTGACTTCATTCCCCAGCTTGCCGCAGTGGACGGCACCAATCTGGGCGCTTCCTTAAGCAGAGGCGGCGAGGTATTCTCGCAGACGGACCCGGATAATGCGCTCGACAAGAATCCCTATCTCGATGTATTCACTACCCATCTCTACGGTACAGTTGGCATCGGTACGGATGAGAACAAGCTGTACCACACCGGGGATTTCTCCAAGAGTCCTCTGGATTACACCAAGGATGGAAGCAAGTATCCCGAATATCTGACTAAGTATAAGCTCTGGCAGGCAGAATTCATGAACCAGGACACCGGTGATGGATCGGCTGGCGCGTATACGCAGCGCTATGGCAATCAGAATATTAATGATGCCGTGCGCTGGTCTAATCTGATGACCAATATGTTCACCAGCAACCCGGGCTTCACCGGCTTTGTCTGGTGGAGCATGTGGGACAGCAACGGCGCGGACGGCTCTGACCTCATCCGCTTCGTGACGACCAACTCCCAGCAGGAGCCGGGACGGATCAGCACATTGACCGGTGAATACCGGTTGTTCAAGCGCTTTTACAGCTATGGTCATTTCTCCCGGTTCATGAATCCCGGTGATGTGCGCTTTGATGTTACACGCGTACCCGCGCCCGATCTGAACGTGGTCGGCTTCAAGAATCCGGCTACGGGTGATTTCTCGATGACGGTATCGAATGCGAGCAATGATGACAGCGTTCAGCCGCTGGAATTCAATCTGAAGGACTTCCCGGCAGGAACAGATAGTGTGACGGTGTTCCGCACCTCGGGAAGCGAGAACCAGAAGAAGCTGGGTACGATTCCGGTATCGGGCGGCAAGTTCGTCATTGATATTCCGTCGGCCAGCGTTGTGACGGTTGTTCCGTCCAAGGGCACTTTTGCCACCTATCAGGGGCTGGACGGGGAACGCGACATCTTCTCCACACTGGAAGCAGAGGGGAATGACAATAGTATACCTGGCGACAGTGCAGGTAGTGCAGGACGCGCTGAAGAGGCCGTGACACTCGGTGTCGGCAAGTACCTCGCCTACAAAAATTTGAATTTTGCAGATGGCTCCGCGAACGGCGGTGTTGTGCGCAGACACTTATTGTACCTGACCGCCCAGAGTAAATCAGCCCAAGGAGGCAAGCTTGCCGCTTATGTGCTTCCGGTGGGAAGCGCTGTGGGCAGCAGCGACGATATCCTGTCCCAAGGCACGCGTGTAGCGGAAATTCCGGTACCGGCCAATGACGTATACGGCAAATTCCAGGACATGGTCGATACAGGTGATCTTAGCGCTTACGGCCATAAGGATCTGTATATTGTGGCTGAGCCGAACGGAACTGCGGGTACCATCACCGTTGACCGCTTCCTGTTCGGAGCAGGCGATTCCGACTGGAGTGCTGCTGCGAATAATTCTACAGTATCCATTCCGGGGAACCTGCTGCTCAATGGAGATTTTGATACGGCGAACGCTTCCAATACAGACAACTGGTCTACGGGCCGTTACAACAAGGGAACCTTTGAGCCTGTTGCCTCAGGACCCGTGTTAACAGCGGATACCATACAGAGCTATTCGGGTCTGTCACGTTACCTGAAGAACAGCTCCACCTCGAAGGTTGCCGGTTCCGGCAAGCTTGCCGGCCGCATCGACGCTGCGGAGCAGTATGACGGAATGTGGCAGGATGTTACCGGTAAGCTGAGCAAGGGAGAGAGCTATAACTTCAAGGGTTATTTCCTCTCCATGATGAGCCGGCCGGAGAGCTATGATCTCGCTGCGGAGCATCCGGGGGATGTGGAAGCGGCGCTGGTGTACTACGACCAGAACGGGACCCAGCTCGGCATGACGCCAATCAATAGCCGTGATATGCCGGAACCTTATGCAGCCCGGGAAGCTGGTGATCCTGCATACTGGACTGGTGGCAAGTTTGTCGGACGTATTCTGGAGGGCGGACCGCTCAGTTTAAGCTCCTTCCAGCCCGTGGATGTGAAGGTGGCGGACTGGCATGAGACGCCTAATGCTCCGTTTACCTATGATGAGCCGTCAGGTACGGCCAAGGTGGTGATGGCGGTGTATGCGAAGGATGCCAACATCCTGTATGCCGATCAGCTGTCACTGACGCCGGAGGCCGTGGCTTCGCGCAATATTTTCGTGGATGGCGTTCAGCCGTCTAACTTCGATGCCTCCAATTACGAGTATAAGTATACGGTTTCGGGGAACGCCATACCGAAGGTAACGGCGGTCACGAGCGACCCGGCTGAAATCGTAAGTATCTCGCAAGCGGACAGTGCGCAAGGAACGGCAGTGGTCCGGTTCGTCAAAGGCGAACAGATCAGGACTTATAAAATCTTTTTCAGTACGAACGAAATTATCGACTTTGCGGCTGGCCTTCCGGCGGGCTGGGAGGTTGTGAATCCGGCTGATCCGCAGACCGCACTTAGCTATAGTGCTGAGGGTGCGGCCATCCAGACCTTGAAGAGCGGCACGGAATATCCGGGCAGTCATAATATGCTGCAGATGCCGGGTTCGGCCGAAGGCAACTGGACGCTTACAGCGAAGCTTACGGTAGACAAACCGCTGAATGATTCGAGTATGGGTGAGAATTCCCAAGCAGGACTTGGCATCAGCCGCACTTCAAGCGGGGAGTTCTACAGAATCAATGCCAGGAAGGTAAGCAACAATATCAAAGTGAATAATTCTGGGTTGATAGGTACTCAGCCCTTCTCAAACAATACCAATCAGACTAATCTGAGCGGTACCAACTATTATCTGCGGATTGTAAAGGAAGGCAATGTGGTTCAAGGATATTTCTCAACGAACAGCGGTTCTTCCTGGCTGACGATGGGGAATCCTTCAACGTATACCCCGGACTTCTTCAAGGATGCCAAGGTGCAGTTGTACGGAACCAATACCAGCGCAGTAACGGACTTCAAAGTCACCTTCTCGGGGGTTACCCTAGCGAAGACGCTGGGAGAGAGTGGGGAAATTACTGCAGATCAGCAGGCGGTAGAGGAAGCTGCGGCCTTGATTGGCAACCGAATTACCGTTCCTAATGCAGTAGAGGGTGAAGACAACACTAAGCTGATGGCCAAAGCACAGGCTATTCTGGATGGCAATGAAGCGCTGAAGCAACTGGGAGTGAAGACCGCTATTACTCTCCAGGGAGGCGGATTCACGCTGACTGTAACTAAGGGAAGTGTCAGTGTAAAGGTCAGCCCGTTCACTATTGCAGCGGGGATGAAGGCGGTAAGAGATTTCGAGGATCAGACAGTTCAGGGCTTCCAGCCGAAGGGAAGCGCAGGCGTAACGGTTGCACCTACCCAGGAAGCCAATCATACCCCGGGCGGAGCTTATGCCCTGAAGGTTACAGGCAGAGCAGCCAATTCGGACGGACCGTCCGTGAATGTGAAGGACCTTGTCACGATTGGCAATGAGTACAAAACAACAGTATGGGTGAAGCTGATCAGTCCGGCAAGCGCACAGCTCAAGCTGACGGCACAGGTCAATGCAACTACGCCGTACTATGTCAGTCTGGCTACACAGACGGTCAGTGCAGGCGGAGATTGGGTGAAGCTGGAGGGGACGTACCGTTATCTGCATGATGATGTCACTTTATATGTAGAGAGCCCTAACAGTGCTGTTGCAGCCTACTATATTGACGACTTCGGCTTCGAGGATACGGGGCTCCAGACGATTGCTTCGCTTAAGGATGTCTATAAGAACGACTTCCTGCTGGGCAATGTGCCGGGCAATAATGACATTAACCCGGGCAACGGACAGAATGCGTTCTTCAATTATCATTTCAACAGCGTGACCTTCGAAAATGAGATGAAGCCGGATGCACTGCAGAAGACCAAGGGGACCTACACGTTCACGAGGTCTGACGACATGATTACCAAATCCCTGGCGATGGGAATGGAAGTGCACGGTCATGTACTGGTATGGCATAGCCAGACCCCGGCGTGGTTCACGCAGCAGGTGGATGCCTCAGGCAATGCCGTTAAGGATGGGACGGGGAATCCGGTCTATCTTAGCCGCAGTGAAGCTCTGGTAAATATGAAAACCCATATCCGTACTGTCATGGAGCATTACAAGGATTCGGTGATCTCCTGGGATGTGGTCAATGAGGCGATGCAGGACGGACCTCCGGCAGTATCCGACTGGAAGGATGCACTGCGGAAGTCGCCTTGGTATTATTCCGTAGGTCCAGACTTCGTGGAGCAGGCCTTCCTGGCCGCACGGGAAGTGGTAGACAACAACCAGAATTTGAAAGGGATCAAGCTGTATTACAATGATTTCAATGATGAATTCCCTGAGAAGCGGGACGCTATCCACGACATGGTCAAAGAGATGAATGACCGTTATGCCGATGCCCATCCGGGCAAGCTGCTGGTTGACGGCATTGGGCTGCAGTCCCACTATGACATGAGAACCAAGCCCGCCAATGTAGAAGCAGCCATTGAGAAGTATGCTTCCCTGGGCGTGGAAATCTCTATCAGTGAACTGGATGTGCTGGCGGGAATGAATTCTTCCCTCTCCCCGGAGTGGGCGGAGAAGCAGGCTAGCCTGTATGCCCAATTGTTCCAGATCTATAAGAAGCATGCCGATAAAATCGCGCGTGTCACCCTCTGGGGTTACACGGACAGCTCAAGCTGGAGATCCAGCCAGAATCCGCTGCCATTCCTTAGTTCTCTGGCACCGAAGCCTGCCTATTACGCAATTATCGACCCTGAGAAGTATCTGGCAGAGCATCCGCTCTATATTACGCCCGAAACCAAGAGCTCTACGGCGCTCTACGGGACACCGGATATTGACGGAAGCATGGACGACATCTGGAAGAATGCGCCTGAAATTCAAATCGACAACCATCTGATGGCCACAGCAGAAACGGCCGGCATAGCCCGGACGCTGTGGGACGAGGAGAATCTGTATGTGCTGTTCCAGGTGAAGGATAAGCAGCTAAGCAAAAACAATACAGATAAGACAAAGCAGGATTCAGTAGAAGCCTACGTGGATGAAGACCGCGTCAACGCCTGGCCGTACCGTGAGGATGATGGACAATACCGGGTCAACTATGCCGGAGAGCAGTCCTTCAAGTTCCTCAGTAATTCGACTCCGGCGACCTCCCCGGGCTTCGAATCAGCAGCGGTAACGGCCGGAACGGATTATATGGTGGAAATGAAGATTCCGTTCCGCACCATCACACCGGAGAACGGGACACAGATCCGGTTCGATGCGCAGGTGAATAACGCAAACGGAGCCAATCTGATCGGCGTAGCCACCTGGAATGATCTGATCGGCAGAGCGTCGAAATCGACAGAGGTATTCGGCAGCCTGACCCTCAGCGGCAAGGGAGATCAGACTCCGCCAACCTGGGCGGAGGGAAGCAAGCTTGAAGCCACTGATATCACCAGCACCGGAGTTACCTTGTCGTGGCAGGCGGCAGCGGATAATCTTGGAGTCACCAGCTACCGGATCTACAACGGAGTAGATGCTGAACCGGTGATGATAACCGGCATTGAACCGGAAGAGACTGTAAGCGGAGCGGTATATCGCCATCAGGTGACCGGACTTATGCCCAATACGCAGTACACCTTCAAGGTGGAAGCCGGAGATGCTGCCGGGAACTGGAGCAAGGACGGACCTTCCGTCCCGGTAACTACACTACCGACTTCAGATACTACACCACCGGTATGGGCAGAAGGAAGTACGCTTGAAGCTTCTGGCATTACAAGCAAGGGATTGACTCTGACATGGTCGGCTACGGCATCGGACGAGAGCGGTATCGCCGGTTACCGGATTACGAATGGAACCGGTGACAAGCCGGTTACGGTTACGGATGCCGTGTATACGGAGACGGTTACCGGCGCTGTATACAGTCATCAGGTAACAGGACTTATGCCGGGTACGCAGTATACGTTCACAGTGGAGGCAGTCGATACCGGCGGCAATTGGAGTGCCGGTGGACCTTCGGTTTCCGCGGCTACACTGCCCGCTGCGGATACGACACCTCCGGCTTGGACAGCGGGAAGCAAGCTTGAAGCCTCACGGATCACGGCAACCGGCCTTACGTTAACCTGGACGGACGCTGCCGACGATACGGGAGTGACGGGCTATAAACTCTATAGAGGATCAGTGAAAATCGCGGAGTTGCCTGGAACAACGCACCGTTATGAGGTAACCGGACTGGCGCCGGGAACAGGATATAACTTCTCTGTGCAGGCCGTGGATGCGGCAGGGAACTGGAGTACAGACGGTCCCGCTATCTCGGTAACTACGCTAAGCAATAACGGCGCAGAACCAACGCCGGTACCGACACCTGTGCCAACGCCAGTACCGACACCAGTACCAACATCAGTATCAACATCTGTGCCAACATCCGTGCCGGTATCGACGCCGACACCAACACGGGCGCCGGGAACAACAGCAACACCGGCCCCGTCGCAGGCACCAGCGACACCGGCACCAGTGCCAGCCAGCCCGTTCAAAGATGTAGTTGCCAAATACAGTTGGGCTTCGGAGGCGATTGACACACTGTACAGTCTGGGCATCATCCAAGGAACCTCCGCGGCCACCTTCAGCCCGGAGAAGAACATTACGAGAGCGGACTTTGTGCTGCTGGTAGTGAGAGCCTTGGGTCTCGAAGCGGAATCCGGTTCCGGCTTTGCAGACGTAAGCCAGGGAGCCTACTATTATGAAGCGCTCAGTATTGCGAAGCAGCTGGGGATTATCAATGGAATGGACGGCAACCATTTCAATCCGAAGGGCGAAATTACGCGGCAGGATATGATGGTGATTGCAGCCAGAGCCTTGAAGGCGGTGAACAAATTATCTGCCGGCGGCAGTGCCGGAGACCTGGCCGGCTACACAGATAGAATGAAGGTGGCGAAGTATGCCATTAATAGTGTAGCGGCACTGGTCCAAGAGGGAATTGTCCGGGGAGACGGGAAATCCCTCCATCCCACCGGAACCGCTACGCGGGCGGAAGCTGCTGTCATGATCTTCCGCATACTGCAGAAGTAACACCCGTAAGTTAGGTTGAGAGAAGCACTGCCCCAATGGTAGCCAACGTCTACACCCACGAAAGAATGGGATAGACGTTGGCTGGCCGGAGGGGTATTTTTAGTAAGATATACTTCCCGCATACCTCCATAGGGCGCCAACTCCCCGTCCTGGATATTCCGTCACACGCACATTCCGCGCATACTTCACATCCATCACAGACAGTAGCCCCGATATACAACGCACGCAACCCGCACATCACTGACCAGTGTCATATTTCAGGGTACCTTCCCACCGACCCAGATACTAATGATCCCGGATGATCCCGGAAACCGGCGAATTAAGATACACTTTTCCATTTGTTTACTGCTTGAATTACTCAACTATTCATCCTCTCTAATACATAGCATCCCGCATCCCGCATCCCGCATCCCGCATCCCGCATCCCGCATCCCGCAACTCTGGGTCTTCCCGCCCAGCCCTGCCGCTACGCGTTTACCTTGCCGGTATACCGGAAGTACTAATATTTCCTCTGAATCTTCTTTTTTACAAATAATTAGTTTATTATTGCTTCATTCCAAAGATTAGGAGGATTTACTATGCATGGAGTAATAAAACATATAAGCCGATTGTCTGTAGGGCTTATGCTGCTGGGTGCTGTGTCTTATGCGGGAGGGGGGCAGGTACTGGCTTCGCCTATCCAGAGTGAACAGTTTATCGGGACAGAGGCGGCGGCTCCGGCTCCGGCTGCTGTGGATGTCAGTTCTTCCATGACGGTGCTGGGCAGCCCGTTCAAGAAAGCGCCTTACGCGCGTAATGTCTGGGACATGCAGCTTTTTGGCGGCAAAATCTATCTGGGCCACGGCAACAGCAGCAACAATGCGCCTTCGCCCAATGCGGGGCCGGTTCCAATCTATTACTGGGATCTTGCCCAGAATAAATTCTCTGTCCAGGACGTTACATATACCAACCCGGCGACAGGTAAGGTGACCACCAATGTGTATGTTATGGATGAACAGATCGACACTTTCAAGGTGCTGAACGGGGAGCTGTATATTCCCGGGCATGACTCCAGGGTACCAGGGTGGGCCTATGGGAATTTTTATCGGCTGAACGGGGATCACTGGGACCAATACATGAACATTCCCGGAGGTATCCATGTGTACGATATGGCCTACTACAAAGGCAAGCTATACGCAGCACTGGGCGCTAACGAAGGGCCTTTGATTTACGTGTCTTCGAACAGGGGAGCAACCTGGACCCGCTTCGGCTCTGTCTCCCAGTATGGTATTATGCGTGCGTACAATCTGTTCGAGCTGGGCGACACACTGTATGCTTCCTCGGCCACGGCAGGTAAGACCCAGGGCATTGCAAATGACAAGGGGTATATGACTTCCATCAAGCAGAACAGCAGCGGGGGGATTCAGACGTCCAAGCTGACTTTTACCAGTACCCAGTTGTTCCCGGGGCTCAGCTTCGTTATCAAAGCGGGTGAAGTGAATGTTCCCGGTGTCAGCGGCCAGCCTTGGCTGAAGCTCCTGCGTACGACCCCGGTGAACGACCGGCTGCTTTATATTGCAGGGGTGATCTATAACGATCATCAAGCTATCCCGCAGGGACTGTTCTCGGCCGGAGCTAACTTCCAGAATGTGCGCAAGGAGTTGTTGCCTGACTCTGCTGTAGTGCCTATGGATATTCTGGAGCGCGGGGAAACGGTATATGTGCTCGGTTACGTGAAGGAAGCCTCAGGACAATATACGAATGTTGTTTACCGAAAAAATACTGCCAGCTTCGCAGCCAGCGGGGAAGGCTGGAGCGAAGTCTTCCGCTTCAGCCGGGATACGTTCGCCCGTTCCTTCGAGGAACAGAACGGCGATTTCTATTTCGGACTTGGGAGTTATGCGGATGTCATTCCGGCTTCCACCGGCACGATTCTGAAGCTGAGCGCCGGGGATTATTAAAGGCTACTCCCCAATAATTGCAATATCCGTGTTGATCCATTTGACTGTGTCTAAGCCTTTGGCCTTTAAAAGCAGCGTGTTGATGATATCCTCGCCCCAGTTCTGCTCGTTCTGTGAGATTACGCGGGTAATCTGGCCGTTATCCAGCGCCTGCTGCAAGGCAGGGGTGAGGCCGAGGGCGAGATTATAACGCTTCAGCCCCTTGGCCTTCCAGACCAGGACAGAGCTGGTACCGGAGACAAAATCCAGATTGACCAGCGCGCTGAAATGGGGATGATCTGAGATCATCTGCTCCAGCTGCCCCGCAGCCCGCTCCTCACTGCCGTCATTGTGGCGGATCTCCAGTACATCAATGTCCGTATGCTGAGTCAGGTAGGCCTCAAGTCCAAGCAGGCGTTCCCGGGTGCTCTGCATCCGGGACATCCCGGACTCGACCAGAATCATTCCTTTGCCGCTTAGCAGACGTTCCACGGTCTGGCCCATCACTGCGCCGGTTGCCCGGTTATCCGCCCCGATATAGGCTGCTCTCCGGCTGGCAGGCGAATCCGATTCGAAGCAGACCACAGGAATTCCTTGGGCGGCCGCTTTGTTAATCATGGCGGTGAGCGCCTGCGAATCCACCGGAGCAATCGCAATGCCGTCTACCCCCCGTTTAATCATCATCTCCATGATGCGGATCTGCTGCTCCAGATTGGCTTCATCGGGAGCTTGCACCAGCAGCTCCACGTTATGCTTCCGGGCTACCGCTTCCGCTTTTCCGGTGATCATCTCGTAAGTGGCATTCACCATAGGGTAGATAATGCCGAAGGTCAGCGGAGGTTCTTCGCTCGTGCTTGACGGGGAATCTCCCGCGCCCATCGGAGGAGTATCCGCTGCTCCGGCAGCCTTAAGGCAGCCGCCAAGCAGGAAGCCTGCCGTCAGCAGCAGGAGAAGCACGGACCATCCCCGAACCCTATATACGCTCACGCATTTCCCGCCCCTCTGCGGATCGCGTGCAGCGGCTCCTCAGTATTTCCCTGCTTGCGGAATTCCATGGGCGTCATCCCCGTTACTTTTTTGAACAGGTTGGAGAAATAATGCTGATCGTTGTAGCCGACCAGATAGGCGATTTCAAAGGTTTTGTGCCCCGTAGATTTCAGCAGCTCCTTGGCCCGGTCCATACGTGTAGCCGTCAGGAATTCGGTGATGGTCTGCCCGGTCGCCTGACTGAAGGTTTTGCTCAGATGGCTGGGACTGACCCGGACCACTTTGGAGATGTCATTCAGGGAGAGCTGCTCCTTGTCGTATTGCTCACGGATATACTGCTTCACCCGGTCGATCAGCTCACGGTGCTTGTCCGCTCCTTCGGACCGCCATTCCCATAGCCGCTCGTATAACTGCTTGAGATACTGAAGGCCGTCATCACTACTGGAGATTTGCTTCAGCGGTGTCTGCAATTCCTGGAGTATGCCGGCGTGGCCCGCGGCTGCACGGAACCCGTTCTTCGCTGACTGGACCAGCTCCAGAGTGATATCGTTCATCAGGTAACAGGCATATCCTGAGTTCCAGTTCATCTGCTCAAGCTCCTTGGACAGCTCCAGCAGGAAGCCGGGCATTTGCCTGTGGTCGCCTGACTTCAGGAACTGGACCAGCCGGCTTCTGTCGAGCAGAACCCCATGGGCGCTAGGGTCATAATACGCCTCAAGCATGGCGGCGGAATGCATTCTGGACATCTGCTTGAACATCCGGTCATTCTCGGCTTCCAGATAGGAGAGATGGATGCCCTGCAGACGTTCGCAGACCTTGCCCCGGCTGACGGACAGCTCCAGCCCGCAGCCTTCCCTCAGCCGCTGCTTCGCAGCCGCGCACAGCTCATCCAGGGTATGGTTCATCTGGACCGGATCACTGCCTTTATAGATGAGGACCATCTCCGTGCGGCTGCGCTTGTAAATGAAGCTGTCGGCCGCCTCCTTGAGCAGGCCTCCTAACAGCGCCTCTGCATCCGGTGAAGCGGGGGAAGGCTCCGGAGACTCCTCCATATTCTGCGGTTGCAGAGTGAATATAGCGGCGGCGTAGTAAGGAGCTGTTAACTGCAGCTCCAGCTGGGCCGCTGCTTCGTAGGCGGCAGCGGTGCTGATCAAGCCTCCGCACAGATCCGCGAACAGATTCTCGGGGGTGTAGGCATATTTGTGCCTGATCCGTAATTCCTCATCAATCCGTGCGCTGACGCTGCGCAGAAGCTGTAGCAGATCGGCAGCGCTGAACGGCTTCAGGCAGTAGTCCTCCACCCCCAGGCGCAGCGCCTTCTGGGCATACTGGAAGTCATCGTGGCCGCTGAGAATGATGATTTTGATCTGCGGGAATTTCTGGCGGACGACAGAGGTAAGCTCCAGGCCGTTCATGAACGGCATTTTGATATCAGTAATCAGAATGTCGGGCAGCTGCGCTTCAATAATAGGGAGCGCCAGCTCACCGTCGGGAGCGTCACCGCAATAGAGGAAGCCCTCCTTCTCCCAATCGATGCATTCCCGGATATTCTCGCGGATCAGGATCTCGTCATCCACCAGCATAATCTTCTTCATCACTATATCCCCCTGTTCTTGGGTATGCGAACCGTAATCTGTGTGCCATAGCCTTCCGAGCTGTCCAGACGGATACCATATTCGGGTCCAAAATACAGCCGCAGCCGCTGATGCACATTTTGCAGTCCGAAGCCGCCCTGGCCGGTGTCCTCGGGTTCCTCCGACTGGATGGGATGCTCGACCGATTCCCGCAGCGTCTCCAGCCGCCCGGCGGGAATGCCGATGCCATTGTCGGAGACCGTAAGCATAATGGAGCCTCCGTCGGTGTACGCGCTGATGCGGATCAGTCCCATGCCCCGCTTATTCTTGATTCCGTGATACAGGGCGTTCTCGACCAGCGGCTGCAGGGTCATATTCAGAATCGGATACTCCTGCAGCTCCTCCGCCACTTCCAGCTTGAACTCCAGGATGTCGTGGTAGCGCATCTGCTGGATAATCAGATAACTCTGCACATGGGCCAGCTCGGAGCGGATCTGTATCCAGTCGCGCCCGTTGTTGAGGCTAAGCCGGAAGAACGCGGATAACGCCTTCACCAGCCGGATCACGCCATCGTGATTCCCCGCTTCCGCCATCCAGACAATCGAATCCAGCGTGTTATATAGAAAATGAGGGTTGATCTGCGCCTGAAGCGTCCGCAGCTCTGCCTTTTGGAGCTGCTGCTGCTTACGGATGCTTTGGGCCAGCAGCTCTTTGATCTGCTCCACCATAATGTTGAAGCTCTGCCCGAGATCGGCGATCTCATCGGTACCGTCCGGCTTGACTTTGGCTTCCAGATAGCCACTTGCGGTCAGGCGCATCTTGTGCTGGAGCAGCTGGATGGGCCGGGTTAGCCGCCGGGTCAGCAGATAATGGAGCGTGATTGCAAAAATAATGCTTAAGCCCACGCTGATAATAATCAGCTGCCTGATCCGGTTCGCCTCGGCCACGATCTCCTGCAGCGGGGCTATGCCGATAATCGTCCAGCCAGTCGCAAGCGACGAGGTATGGACGATGAACCGGGGCGGGCCGCCCGTCTGAAGCACGAAGCTGCCGCTTCTGCCCCGTTCCCCTGATGGGATCAGGTTGTCCTGAATAACGGCCAGCTCTCCTGCCCGTACAGGAGGAACATAGAGGGGATTGTTCTGCTCGTCCAGCAGGTAGAAGAATCCGGTAGTGCCGATCGTCACCTTGTCGCAGAACTCTTTAATGAAGGAATCGCTCAGATCCACAATGATATAACCGATGACCTCATGTGTAATCCGCTGTTTGACCGCCGTCATAATCGAGATCACACCCTCATCCCCGTAGGTGAAGCCGTCTACCCGGTCATAGCCGGTAATCAGCGGCGGGGGCACCCGGAGAATAAGCTCCGGCTGCTGGGATAACGCCTGAAAATGCGGATTACGCAGCGGGTTGCTGGCCGACTGGAAGATTCCCCGGCGCTCGCTGATGCCTTTGCCGTACAGATTAATCAGGCTAATGTTGAGCACATTCTCATACTTGTAGGTGTCCCGGTAGAGGGTGAAGGTCTGCAGAATGTCCTTGGCCTCCTGATAGGTCTCCGACTGCGAGAACAGAAAGTGGATGACCTGAGGATTATTGCTAAGCTCCAGCAGACGCTCGGTATCCTTGAACAGGTTGTCCATATTCGTTCCCAGCATTTCGGCCTGAAGCATGCTTGAAGCCTTGCTGTGACTGGAGATGGATTGGTAGGATTTCTGGTAGGAAATGAGGCCGACGGCAATCAGCGGTATGGTGGACAGCACTATGAACAAAGCCAGCAGTTTGGCTCTAAGACTGGAGGAGATCCAGCGTGTAATCCGCATTATCGGGAATTCCCTTTCACAAGTGGAGTAGATGCCGTTCCTAACTCTATTTTATAACAAATATTGGAATACCGAAACAAAAAAGAAAGCGCAAACAAAATATCCACCTTTTGAATAAAAAAGTACACCAAAATACCTATTCGGAGGGAATAAACCCAAAATTAGAAAGTAAACGCCAAAGGCTGCCCGTATAATGCTCTTCTGTAAGCGTTCTATAATGGGCACAACACCGGAACAAGGTGAACGTCAAGGGGGAGGAATAACGAGATATGAAAAAGCTTGGAAAAGTGGGGGCTGTGCTTGCCCTGACCCTGTCCATGACCCTATTAGGGGCATGCAGCAGCAATAACGGCGGGAACACGGCGGCGGATGCGGGCAAGACAGACAGTGCAGCAACGAAGGCGCCGGCGGCAAATGCCACCAAAGAGGCCAAGGACATCACGCTCGGCTTCTCGCAGGTCGGGGCGGAGAGCGGCTGGCGCAGCGCGAATACGAAGTCCATTCAGGATTCAGCCAAGGAAGCGGGTTACACGCTGAAATTCTCGGATGCCCAGCAGAAGCAGGAGAATCAGATCAAGGCGCTGCGTTCTTTTATCCAGCAAAAGGTCGATGTCATCTCCTTCTCTCCGGTAGTGGAATCCGGCTGGGATACAGTACTGAAGGAGGCGAAGGCGGCGGGCATCCCGGTCGTTCTGACAGACCGTGCGGTAGATTCCAAGGATACCTCGCTGTATGTTACCTTCCTGGGCTCCGATTTCGTGGAAGAAGGCCGCAAGGCAGGGAAGTGGCTGACCGAGCAGTATAAAGACGCTTCCGAGGACGTTAACATTGTTGAGCTGCAGGGAACTACAGGCTCTGCTCCGGCCAATGACCGGATGGCAGGCTTCGCCGAGACCATTAAGGACAATCCGCACCTCAAGGTCATTGCTTCACAGACCGGTGACTTCACCCGCGCCAAGGGCAAGGAGGTCATGCAGGCCTTCCTGAAGGCCAATAAGAAAATTGATGTGCTGTATGCCCATAATGACGATATGGCGCTGGGGGCTATTCAAGCGATTGAAGCAGCAGGCCTGAAGCCGGGCCAGGATATCAAGATTATCTCTGTCGATGCCGTGAAGGACGGAATGCAGGCCGCCAGTGAAGGTAAAATCAACTTCATCGTCGAGTGCAACCCGCTGCTTGGACCTCAGCTGATGCAGGTAGTTAAAGATGTGGTCGACGGCAAGCCGGTAGAGGCCCGGATCGTGACCGAGGAATCGACATTCACTTCCGACCAGGCCAAGGAAGCTTTGCCTAGCCGCCAGTATTAAATACTATATAAGACACACTAAAGAAATTAACGAAAAGCAAAAAGAAGCGGAGGGGGAATTTGGAACTGGAGGAGCGGCAGCGTCCGCCTTTGTCAACGGATTTCAACCGCGAAGAGCGGATTAAATCAAGAAATCTGTTGACAACAGCGGCCGGAAGTCCAAATGTTCACCGCAGTGACGACCAAGCTTCGAGTTCAAACCTTAAGTGCGTTTTATATAGCAGCAAGTCGGGTAGGACCTTTGCTCCGGCGGTCCTTGAACCGCCGGAGTGGTTGTCTATGGAGAAGAAGGAGTGGATATAGCCTTGAGCACACAGCAGCCCATATTGCAAATGACCCGGATACATAAACGTTTTCCGGGGGTGAAAGCCCTGACAGATGTGAGTCTGCGCCTGTTCCCTGGCGAGGTGCACGCCTTGATGGGCGAGAATGGCGCTGGTAAATCCACCTTGATCAAGGTGTTGACCGGCGTCTATTCGATTGACGAAGGCCTTGTGGAGATGGAGGGCACAGCCATCTCCATGCGCAGCCCGCAGGAATCGCAGGCTGCGGGCATCAGCACCGTGTATCAGGAGGTGAATCTGTGCCCCAACCTGACGGTCGCCGAGAACATCTTCATCGGCCGGGAGCCGCGGCGGTTCGGCTGCATCCAGTGGAAGCAGATGAACCTGCGGGCAGCGGAACTGCTCCGGGAACGGATGAATCTGCACATTGACGTTACCCTTCCCCTGCAGAGCTACTCTGTAGCGGTTCAGCAATTGGTTGCCATTGCCAGAGCGCTGAATATCTCCGCGAAGGTGCTGATTCTGGATGAGCCGACCTCAAGCCTGGATCAGAACGAAGTGGATCAGCTGTTCCGCATTATGAGGAAGCTTCAGCAGGAGGGGCTGTCGATCCTGTTTGTGACGCATTTTCTGGACCAGATGTATGAAATCTCCGACCGGGTTACCATTCTGCGCGGCGGTGAGCTGGTCGGTGAATACATGGCTAACGAGCTAAGCCGCCTGGATCTCGTACTCAAAATGATCGGCAAGGAGCTTCATCTGCTGGAGGAGCTGCCTGAGCTTGCAGCACAGGACAAGAACAGCCTGGGCGATGAGCTGCTGAGGGCGGAAGGGCTGGGCCGCCGGGGCGGAATCGAGCCGTTCGACCTGACGATCCGCAAGGGAGAGGTCGTCGGACTGGCCGGGCTGCTGGGTTCCGGGCGGACGGAGGCGGCACGGCTGTTGTTCGGTGCCGATAAGCCGGACTTCGGGCAAGTGATCCTGCCGTCAACTGGCGGCGGGGTGCACTCCCCCCGGGAAGCTATAGGGCGGCGGATCGCCTTTTGCTCGGAGAACCGCAAGACCGAGGGGATCATCGGCGATCTGACGGTAAGAGAGAACATTATTCTGGCGCTCCAGGCCAAGGACGGGATGTTCAAGACGATCCCGCGTAAGCGGCAGGAGGAGCTGGCCGGAGAATACATCCGCATGCTGAATATCAATCCTCCCAGCCCGGACCAGCTGATCAAGAACCTCAGCGGCGGCAATCAGCAGAAGGTGCTGCTGGCCCGCTGGCTGCTGACGGAGCCGGAGCTGTTCATCCTCGATGAGCCGACGCGGGGCATCGATATCGGAGCCAAGGCAGAGATTCAGAAGCTGGTGCTGACGCTCTCCCGGCAGGGGATGTCGTTCCTGTTCATCTCCTCGGAGCTGGAGGAGGTGCTGCGGGTCAGCGACCGGATCGCCATTCTGCGCGACCGCCGCAAGGTGAAGGAAATTTCAGAGAAGGACATGAGCCAGCAGCAGATTATGCAGGCGATTGCGGGAGGCTGAATCGATCATGAGCTCAATAATGAAGCATCATTTATTCTGGCCGCTGTGCGTTCTGGCTGCGCTGCTGCTGTTCAACCTGTGTTATTCGCCGGATTTCTTCTCCATCACTGTCCATGACGGGCATTTATACGGCAGCTTGATCGACATACTGAACTTCGGTGCCCCGCTGATCCTCGTAGCTATCGGAATGACGCTGGTAGTGGCTACCAAGGGGATCGACCTGTCAGTCGGTTCCATAGTAGCCATCTCGGGCGCTATCGCCTGCCTGAGTATCAGCAGAGGAGCGGATCAGAACAGTATGGGGCTGATCCTGACCTCGGTGCTGCTGGCCGCAGGCTTGTCCCTGATGCTGGGGGCCTGGAACGGACTGCTGGTCTCCGGGGCCGGGATTCAGCCGATTATTGCCACGCTGATTCTAATGGTTGCGGGAAGGGGGATCGCCCAGCTCATTACCGGCGGACAGATTATTACGGTAACCAGCACTAAGTATGCGTATATCGGGTCCGGTTCACTGGCTGCGCTGCCCTTTTCTATTTTTGTCGTAGCGCTGGTTCTGGTGATCGCTCTGCTGCTTACCCGGCGGACGGCCCTCGGCCTGTTCATCGAATCGGTGGGCTGCAATCCGGCCGCCAGTAAGATGTCCGGCATCCGTGCCCACTTAGTCATCTTGTCTGTCTATGTGTTCTGCGGCCTTTGCGCCGGCATCGCAGGCCTGCTGCTCAGCTCGAATGTCTCCAGTGCTGACGGCAACAATGCCGGTCTCTGGTATGAGCTGGACGCTATTCTGGCCGTGGTCATCGGCGGGACGTCGCTGAACGGCGGCCGCTTCTATCTGACCGGCACCGTGATCGGAGCGCTGATTATCCAGACGCTGACCACCACCATCTATATGATTGGCGTGCCGCCGGAGATTACGCTGGTTGTTAAGGCCTGTGTCGTCCTGGCCGTCTGCCTGATCCAGTCGGACACCTTCCGCGCCGCGATTGCCGTCCGCTGGAAGTCGCGGCATTACCCCGCTGAGAAGGAGATGAGCCGTCATGCCTCTTAACCGCAAGTATATTCCGATAGTAGTCACCATCCTGCTGTTCATCGTCATGTTTACCGCCGGTTCCTTCCGGTACACCGGCTTCTTCTCCCTACAGGTGCTGATGAATCTGCTGGTGGACAATGCCTTTCTGCTAATCACGGCAGTGGGCATGTCCTTTGTTATTCTGTCCGGCGGCATCGATCTGTCGGTCGGCTCGGTGATTGCGTTATCCACAATGGTCTCGGCGAGCCTTGTACAGCAGCAGGGCTGGCCGCCCGCCGTGGTCATCCCGCTGGTACTCCTGATGGGCGCCGTATTTGGCACGGCTATGGGAGCGATTATTCATTATTTCTCCATCCAGCCGTTCATCGTCACACTGGCAGGAATGTTCCTGGCCCGGGGCTTATGCTATGTCATCAGCATTGATACCATTACCATCGATAACACCTTCTACACCGCCATGGCCCAGACGCGAATTCCGCTGCCGGGCGGCAGCTTCCTCTCCATCAGCGCGGTTATCGCCATACTTGTCGTAGCAGCCGCTATCTTCACGGCCCACTATACCCGGTTCGGGCGCAATGTGTATGCACTTGGGGGCAACGAGCAATCGGCGCTGCTGATGGGGCTGCCCGTAGCGAGAACCAAGGTGCTGGTCTATACGCTTAGCGGACTATGCTCGGCGCTGGCAGGTGTGGTGTTCACCTTTTACATGCTGTCGGGGTACGGGCTGCATGCCGTCGGCTTCGAGCTGGACACGATTGCGGCTGTCGTTATTGGCGGCACGCTGCTGACCGGAGGGGTCGGATATGTGCTGGGCACCTTCTTCGGTGTGCTGATCCAGGGCGTGATTCAGACGATTATCAGCTTCGAGGGTACACTCAGCTCCTGGTGGACGAAGATCGTCATCGGCCTGCTGCTGTTCATCTTCATCCTGCTGCAGCGGGTGCTAAGCTCCAGGCGGCTGACCTTAAAAGAATAAGCACGGCGCATGGAGAGACAAATTACACTTGTCTCTCCATTTTTTTGAAATGTATATGTTTCACGCTATAAATTATCTTTCTATTTCTCGCCGAAACGAATGCCGTCCTTTAAAAGGATGGCAAAGCCGTTTCCACTTGCTATATAATTGTAATCGCTATCATACGGAAGGGGGGATCTGCTTGCGAACGGTAAAAGAGTGCCTGGTGCTGCTGTTCTTCGTCCTAACACTGTTGTTGCTGGGAGGCTGCACAGGTGGCGGGAATAACAGCGGGCCACAAGCGCTGCCTATGCAGGGGCCTTCTCCTGCGGCCCTTACAGGCTTGCTGCAACCCGCAGCAGAGATTACCGCAGACAAGCCGGCCCGGCTGGGCTTCTCCCAGCTCGGGTCGGAGAGCACCTGGCGGGAAGCGAACACCGCATCGATCCGCGAAGCCGCCGGGGAGGCGGGGATTACGCTGCTGCTGAAGAACGCTGAGCAGGATCAGCAGAAGCAGTTCGAGGCCATCCGTTCTTTTATCCGCAGCGGGGTCGATGTGATTGCCATTGCGCCTGTGGTGCAGACCGGCTGGGAGCCGATTCTGCTGGAGATTAAGCAGGCCGGAATTCCGGTGATTATCCTGGACCGTTCAGTGAATGTACCGGACAGCTCGCTCTATGTCACGTTCATTGGCTCTGACTTCTACGAAGAAGGGGTAAAGGCGGCCAAGTATGTGAGGGACAAGATGCGCCATCATAGCGAAGAGATCCGCATTGCAGAATTGCAGGGAACTGTAGGCTCAACGCCGTCCATCGACCGCGGGCGCGGGTTCCGCAAGATGCTTGCCGATCAGCCGAACCTGCGGATTACCCTGAGCGCCCCGGCGGATTTCACGCGCAGCGGCGGTCATGAGGTGATGAAGACCTTCATGCAGCAGCCGAAGGAGCAGTGGCCTCAGGTGCTCTATTCTCATAATGACGATATGGCAATCGGCGCAGTGGAGGCTATTAAGGAGGCCGGACTTGTGCCGGGAGAGGATATTATTATTGTGTCGGTGGACGGCACGCGGCGGGCATTTGAGCAGATGGTGGCGGGCAGCATCAACGCTGTGGTCGAATGTAATCCGCTGCTCGGACCGCTGCTGATGCAGGCCGTGAAGGAAATTATGGCTGGCCGGACTCTGCCGAAGCGAATGGTGACCCCGGAGGATATATACACCCAGGAGCTGGCCGCTATGGAGATCAACAACCGCAAATATTAAGACAAAAAAACCAAAAAATTTCAACTTTTCAAACAAAAATCTACATTGTTCATTGGGCAGAAGTATATTAAGATGAACTCGAATAACAAATATTAGTAGATTCATTCAAGTAATTCAATAGGAGGGGAGGATTGTGAGCTTCCGGCATAAGTAACGCATCCAATTGAAAGGGTTTACAAAAAAATGTAATGGAGGAGAATGCCGATGTTCAAAAAGCTCTCGGTGCTTGCGATCACCTTTGTTCTGCTGCTGGGCTGTCTGCCTATGCTGTCTGCTCAGGCGGCAGGGAATGCCACAGCCAAACAGCCGGGAAATTCCAATCCGCTGATGGATCACAAGCTGGGTGCCGATCCCTTCGCATTGACGTATAACGGAAGAGTCTATATCTATATGTCGAGTGACGCTTATGTCTATAACAGCAACGGAACCGTGAAGGACAATGATTTCAGTGCACTGAACAAAATCAATGTCATCTCTTCGGCAGATATGGTGAACTGGACGGACCATGGCGCCATTCCGGTAGCCGGAGCCAATAATGTCAACGGTTCTGCGGGCATTGCCAAGTGGGCCTCGCTCTCCTGGGCACCTTCAGCAGCCGTCAAAAAAATCAACGGCCAGGATAAATTCTTCCTGTACTTCGCCAACGGCGCATCAGGCATCGGGGTACTGACAGCCAACTCTCCGATTGGTCCATGGTCCGATCCGCTGGGCAAAGCGCTGGTGACAGGCAATACACCGGGAATGTCCGGGGTGACCTGGTTGTTTGACCCGGCGGTGCTGGTCGATGATGACGGCAGCGGCTATCTGTATGCGGGCGGGGGCATCCCCAACACTTCGAACCCGGCATCTATTGCCAATCCCAAGACAGCCCGCGTGCTGAGACTCGGTGCGGATATGACCAGCATTGTTGGAAGCGCCTCCACTATTGATGCTCCCTATATGTTTGAGGATTCGGGCATCCACAAGTACGGCGGCAAATATTATTACTCGTATTGCTTCAACTTCTCCGGCACGCACCCGGCTGCCTATCCGGCAGGCGAAATCGGGTATATGGTCAGCAACAGTCCAATGGGGCCGTTTACGTACACCGGACATTTCCTGAAGAATCCTTACACGTTCTTCGGAGTTGGCGGCAACAACCACCATGCGGTATTTAATTTCAATAACCAATGGTACGTTGTCTATCATGCCCAGACTGTGGCGAAGGCTGTCCTCGGTGACGGCAAAGGCTACCGTTCTCCGCATATCAACAAGCTGGTCCATAATGCGAACGGAACCATCCAGGAGGTTCAGGGAGATATGGCGGGCATCGCCCAGATTGCCAATCTCAATCCGTACACCCGGGTGGAGGCCGAGACGATCGGCTGGAATGCAGGCATTACAACGGAACGTACGCAGGCAGCGGGCGGTCCGGTTGGCAATATGAATGTGACCAATATTAACAATGGAGACTGGGTTGCCGTGGGCAATGCCGATTTCGGCTCCGGCGCTTCCAGCTTCAAGGCGAATGTGGCATCAGCCACAGGCGGCGGCCGGATCGAAATCCGGCTCGACAGCGCAACCGGCCCGCTGGTCGGCACGCTGAATGTTCCTAATACAGGAGGAGCGCAGTCCTGGCAGGAGGTACAGACTACGGTCAGCAATGCGGCAGGGGTGCACAGACTCTATCTGGTCTTCACCGGATCAGGCTCCGGCAATCTGTTCAACTTCGATTACTGGCAGTTCTCGACGGGCGGCGATGGCGGCACGACACCTCCTCCAGTGAGCAAGGTGGAAGCGGAGGACATGACGCTCAGCGGGACCTATGCGGGCAAGATCACTTCACCTTTTAACGGAGTGGTGCTTTACGGAAATGATGACGCTGCTGCGTTCAATCAGTATTATGCCTACGGCACGCATAACTTCTCCGTCCGGGGGGCTTCTAACAATTCCTCTACGGCGCGGGTGGATCTGTTAATCGGCGGTGTGAACGTTGGCTCCTTCAATTTCAGCGGCACAACGCCCTCGGTACAGACGTTGACCAATGTGGCCCACGCCACCGGCAATCAGGAGGTCAAGCTGGTGGTTACCACGGATAATGGAAGCTGGGATGCCTATGTGGATTATATTGAATGGAGCCAGTGACGAAGCAATGGGGCGGGAGGAATGGGATTATGGCTAAAAAGGCAGGGTTGTACCTGCTGGCAATATCGCTCATGCTCGGTATCCTGTTCAATCCTTCTACGGTTGCTGCTGCGACCTTTACCAATCCGTTTATTTATGCCGATGCCCCGGACAATGATGTCATCAGGGTAGGCAATGTGTATTACATGACCAGCACCACCATGCATATGACCCCCGGAGTCCCTATCATGAAGTCCTATGATCTGGTGAACTGGGAAATCGTGAATTATGTCTACGATACGTATGCGAACGGGAATGCCCAGAACCTGAACAACGGACAGAATGAGTATGGCAAGGGCTCCTGGGCAAGCAGCCTCCGGTACAATAACGGGATCTACTATGTGTCCTTCGGGTCCAACTCAACCGGCCGGACTTATATCTATCAGACGACGAATATTGAAAATGGCCCCTGGACCTCATCGGTCCTGGGCAGCTACTATCACGATGCTTCACTGCTGTTCGACAATGGCCGGGTCTTCCTGGTGTACGGAGTTGATAATATCAGCCTGATTGAGCTGACGGCATATGCCAAGGCTATCAAGTCTGGCGGAATCAGTCAGGTCATCATCCCGAATTCCAGCAATATTGCCGGTTCGAACTTCATCGTGAAGGCCGAAGGCGCGCATATCCAGAAGATCAACGGCTACTATTATGTGTTCCTGATCTGCTGGCCTTCGGGAAGCGGACGCACCCAATTGACCTACCGCTCCACCAGTTTAACCGGAGGTTATACGGGGCAGGTGTCGCTTAACGACTCGGGCATTGCCCAGGGCGGCATCGTGGACACGCCATCCGGCTCCTGGTATGCGATGCTATTCAGGGACAGCGGGGCGGTTGGCCGGATGCCGTATCTGGTGCCGGTAACCTGGTCCGGCAACTGGCCGGTCTTTGGAAGCGGGGGCAAAGCGCCGCGGACCCTGAACCTGCCTGCTGAAGGGTATCCGGTGAAGAAGGTGTATGCGTCAGACGAGTTCACGGCGCCTTCGAGTGGAAACGGATTAGCCAAAGTCTGGCAGTGGAACCACAACCCCGATAACTCGAAGTGGTCCCTGACCCAGCGCCAAGGCTTCATGCGGCTGACCACCGGCAAGGTAAGCACAAGCCTGCTGGATGCCCGGAACACGCTGACCCAGCGGACGTTCGGACCGAAGAGCACAGGCGTCACAGCCCTGGAGACAGGCGGGATGAAGGACGGGGATGTTGCCGGGCTGGCTGCTTTTCAGGCTAAATACGGCTTCGTCGGCGTGAAAATGTCCGGCAATTCCAAGTCCATTGTGATGGTCAATGCCAGCTCCGGGTCCATGACTCAAGTGGCCAATGTGCCGCTCAGCCAGAACAGAGTCTATCTGAAGGTGCTCTGCGATTTCACTAATCAGACAGATAAGGCGTACTTCTCCTATAGTCTGGACGGCAACAACTGGACATCCATAGGGAATACGCTGCAGATGTCTTATACGCTGCCTCACTTTATGGGCTACCGGTTTGCGTTGTTCAATTATGCGACGAAGTCAGCGGGCGGCTATGCTGATTTTGATTATCTGCGTTTGGAATAGTTGTCTGAATTTCAACCCAATTAGAAGAAGGAGATGTATTCACTTGAAAAACAGAATTAAGAAGGTCGTGGGCGGGCTCGCCTTAGCGAGTGTCCTGCTCACCTCTGTGATGGCAGGCAATGCCAGCGCAGCAATTACCAATGGATCGAAGTTTCTGGGGAATATCATTGCAGGCAGTGCTTCGGGTAACTTCACTACCTACTGGAATCAGGTAACGCCTGAGAATGGCACCAAATGGGGCTCCATCGAAGGCAACCGCAACCAGATGAACTGGGGCAATGCGGACATGATCTATAACTATGCTTCCAGTAGGAACATCCCGTTCAAGTTCCATACCCTCGTCTGGGGAAGCCAGGAACCGAACTGGGTGGCCGGCTTACCGGCATCGGAGCAGAAAGCGGAGATCAGCTCATTCATTGCTCAGGCAGGCCAGCGTTATTCGGCGAAGACTGCTTTCGTGGATGTCGTCAATGAACCGCTTCATGCCAAGCCGTCCTACCGCAATGCCATCGGCGGCGACGGAAGCACCGGCTGGGATTGGGTCATCTGGTCCTTTCAGCAGGCCAGATCCGCCTTCCCTAACGCCAAGCTGCACATTAATGAATATGGCATTATCGGTGACCCCAGTGCGGCCGACAAGTACGTGAACATTATCAATATCCTGAAATCCAGAGGACTGATCGACGGCATCGGCATTCAGTGCCATCACTTCAATATGGATAACGTCAGCGTCTCTACTATGAATACCGTGCTGAATAAGCTTGCTGCTACAGGCCTGCCTATCTATGTCTCCGAGCTGGATATTACCGGTGATGACAACACCCAGCTTGCCAGATACCAAACGAAATTCCCTGTGCTCTGGAACCATCCTTCCGTTAAGGGCGTAACCCTCTGGGGCTACATCCAGAATCAGACCTGGGCAGCCAACACCCATCTGGTGAATTCTAACGGCACAGAGCGCCCTGCCCTGAAGTGGCTGAAACAATACCTGGGCGGTTCATCAGCCCTGATGGAAACCACCGACGCCCAGGACATCACCGACAGTGTGATCCAGCCGGACAGTGTGGTTGAGCCAGACCTTCAACTGGATCTCCAGCCGGTGCTGGAAACCGTTCCAGCTGAGTAAGCTGAGGCAGGCACGAGGTATGTATTAACACATATTACTTAAGGGCTGTTCCCGCTGCGCACTACGCGCCGGGAGCAGCCCTTTTTGTTGGGATGGGCAGTGCGGTCGCGTGGGCTGAATGTAAGCGAAAAACCGAACACATTTGGCCGGCGAGCGGAAATGAGGGGCATTAATGCCCTTGAATCGGCCGAAATTGAGCGGTAGGCAGAAATGAAGAGCATTAGTGCACCTGAATCTGGCGAAAGTCGGCTGTGAGCAGTAATGAGGTGTACAAGTGCACCTGAATCTGGCGAAAGTTGGCTGTGAGCGGAAATGAGGAGCATTAGTGCACCTGAATCTGGCGAAAGTCGGCTGTGAGCGGAAATGAGGTGCATTAGTGCACCTGAATCTGGCGAAAGTCGGTCATCAGACCAAATGAAGAGCACTAATGCTCCAGATAGCCGGATACAGCTCAAATGTGTTGGTGCAGAGGTGCGTTATGCTAATCGTATGCAAAACACCAACCACCAACCACCAGTAACAGCATCGTTCACCCGCACAAGTAAATTATCCCCGCGCCTGCCAAGGCACCCGCCAATCTCACCCCTCACCCGCCGAAGGAAGAGACAGCGTCCCCTCCCTATACACCTTCCTGTACTGTGACGGCGTGTAAGAAGTAACCTTCTTGAAAATCTTCGAGAAGTACAGCGGGTCATGATAACCCACCGAGTAGGATAAGGACTTGATGGATAAGCGGGATTCCACCAGCAGCTCACAGGCCCGCCGGATGCGCACGGTGGTCAGGTAGCCGGAGATGGAGGTGCCTGTCTCTTTTTTGAACAGCCGGAACAGGTAACTGCGCTCAATAGTCACATATTCCACCACATCCAGCACCGACAAGGAAGACTTCCAATAGTTACTCTCGATATAGGCCTTCGCTGACCCTACATAGTCCTTCTTGAGACTGGCCTGCTCGCTCGGATAATACTCCATATAGTAGGACAGCAGCAGATGAAGCACCGCATCCGACCGCTCCCGTGCATACGGCTCCAGCTGATTACTCTTGACCTGATCGAACATAGCCCTGAAATTCTGCGGGGCGGCCGTTACAACGGGCTGGTCCGGTGAGATATGAATCATGGCAAGTAAGCGCAAGGCCTCCGCCCCGCTGAACTCAATCCAGCAATACGCCCACGGGTCCTGCGGATCAGGATAGTAATACACCTCCGTCTGCGGAAAAATCATAAAGCTCTCGCCCGTATCCACAGGGTGCACCGTCTGGCCGGTCTTCAAGTAACCTCTGCCGCTTACGATATAATGCAGCGCATATACATCCCGGACGCCGGGTCCCCATCTATGCAGATTGGGGGGCTTATATCCGTTCCCTTTTACCATTGGACCCTCGTTGAGTCCGTATTCCCTAGAATTCATAATCAGCACCTGTATCCTTCAGCATAGTACTTCTACTATATGACGAATACAACAAATAAACAAAGAAAGCGTATTCAAAAATGACAACGCTTTCTTAAGAATGTTGGCTTACGCCGTCCCCGGGCTTGCAGGTAAACTAAAGGTACGAGGGAGGAGCGCATATGGAATTGGAAACACAGCCAAAAAGTCCCGGAACCGGCAGCGGCCGGCGGTCGTTTTTATGGAAGCGGTTTAAAAAACAGAAAGTACTGCATTTGTTCGTCGGGCTAGGCATGATCTATCTGCTGATCTTCGCGTATACTCCGATGTTCGGCATACTGATGGCATTCAAGGATTACAGCATCTCCGGCGGCATCAAAGGAATCTTCACCAGCGATTGGGTCGGGCTAAGGTATTTCGATGAATTCGTTCATGACTATCAATTCGGCAAGCTGGTCCGCAACACGCTGGTCCTTAGTCTGCTGAAGGTTATCTTCGCCTTCCCGGCGCCGATTCTGCTGGCGATCATGCTGAACGAAGTGAAGCATATGGCCTTCAAGCGGTTTGTGCAGACGATCAGCTATCTGCCGCATTTTATCTCCTGGGTGGTCGTGGTTGGCGTATCCTATGCCTTCCTGTCCGCCGATGTCGGTGTGGTCAATAAGGCGCTGATGGCGATGGGCTTCACGGATGAGCCGCTGGCCTTCCTGACCAGTCCGAATTACTTTTGGGGGCTGGCGGTAGGGAGTGCGGTGTGGAAGGAAATGGGCTGGTGGACGATTATTTTTCTGGCGGCGATCTCGGGAATCAGTCCTTCCCTCTATGAGGCTGCTGAGATTGACGGTGCCGGAAGGCTGGCGCGTATCCGTTATATCACCCTGCCGGGGATGAAGGGAACCATCGTTGTTGTACTGGTGCTGACCATCGGAAGTATTCTCGGCGGCGGACTGGTGGGCTCCAACTTCGAGCAGGCCTACCTGCTCGGCAACAGTATCAATAATCCAACCTCTGAGATTGTCCAGACCTACGCATTCAGGGTGGGGTTAAGCGACGGGCGGTTCTCCTATGCAGCGGCAATAGATTTAATTCAATCGGTGATTTCGGTAGCGCTGATATTCTCCAGTAACTATATTGCCAAACGGGTGTCAGGCTCGAGTCTATTTTAGAGAGAGGAGGAAAGGCTGTGCTGAAGAGTCAGCGGCAGAAGGATTTTGTTTTTGACAGCGTGATCTATGTGGTATTGTTCATTATTATGCTCACGATGCTGTATCCGTTCTATTATGTGTTAATTGCTTCCTTCAATAAAGGCTCGGACTCGCTGCTGGGCGGTGTGTATCTGTGGCCCCGGAACTTTACCCTGGAGAATTACCGGGTGTTCATGGATGATCCCAAGTGGGTGAAGGCGTTCCTGATCTCCGTACTGCGGACGGTTTCCGGCACCCTACTTGGACTGCTGCTCACCAGCATCGTCGCTTACGGCCTGTCCCATCGTGATCTGTTATTCAGCAAGGTCTATTTCACAGTGATCGTATTCGCTATGTACTTCTCCGGCGGACTGATCCCTTATTATGTAGTCCTGCGTTCACTGGGCTTGTTAAATTCCTTTGCGGTGTACATCATCCCGTCCATGCTCAGTACGTTCTTCCTGCTCATTGCGATCTCATTCTTCCGTGAAATTCCCGCTGAGCTAAAAGAATCTGCGCATATAGACGGGGCCGGTGAGCTTACGATATTCTTCCGCATCATCCTGCCGGTCTCAACGCCGGTGCTGGCAACTATGGCCTTGTTCATGGGGGTCGGGCAATGGAATTCCTGGCTGGATTCGGCTTATTTCGTCCAGTCCGAGGAACTGCGTACGCTGGCCTTCCGCATGATGGAGGTCATCAACAAGAGCAACTCTCCAATGGATTCGCTGGCGGTAGCCAACAGTGCCTCGGCGGGTGTGACCAGCTTCTCCTTACAGGTCACTTCGATGGTCGTTTCTATTGTTCCCATTATCTGTGTGTACCCGTTCCTGCAGAAGTATTTCGTACATGGCATCATGCTGGGTTCGGTAAAAGGCTAGGCCAGTGCTTCAGTGTTCAAATGTTCCATTGCTCATACAGCTCATTAATTCAATCATGGAGGGATTAGCTTGAACAAAAGCAGAAGCTTCAAAATGGTTGCAGCCGCACTCTCAATGGCCGTAGTGTTATCCGCCTGCGGCAGCGGAGGAAATTCCGCCCAGGTCACTCCGTCCGCCAGTCCGGACGCCGCAGCAGGCGGGAATTCTCCGGCCAAACCTGCGGAAGTGAAGGAGTTAAGCCTCTTCATTGATGCGTCGTGGTACCCGGTTACGGAATGGAAGGGCCCGGTCGCCGACATGATTACCGAGAAGACAGGGGTGAAGCTGAAGGTTACGGTCGCTACCGATGATAAGCAGCTTCCGCTGATGATTGCCTCCGGTGACCTGCCGGACCTGGTATTCACCTCTTCCAACATAGACCGGTTATCCGACTCGAAGCTGTCCTATTCCTGGAATGAGCTGATTGAGAAATATGCGCCGGATTTCAAGATTGACAAGACCCGGATTGCCATCCATACCATGGATGACGGCAAGTTCTATACCGTGCGGAATTCCTTTGCGACCCAGGAGGAGATGAAGAATAGTAAATATTCGTTAGGCAGCGACGGCAACCCGGGCATCGCGGTACGGGAGGATATTCTGAAGGAGCTGGGGAATCCGCCGATCAAGACCCTGGATGATTTCGTCAAGGTGCTGGGCATGGTCAAGGAGAAATATCCCGAGATGGTCCCGCTGATCATGGACAAGGACTGGATCGAACAGTATTTCCTGGCCCAGTTCGGTACCGAGACTCTGCTCGACGGCTGGTATGAACAGGACGGCAAGGTGGAATATGCGATCAGGCAGCCCAAGATGCTGGACTTCTTCAAGTTCATGAATAGCCTGTACCGTAACGGCTATATCCTGGCTGAGAATTTCGCACTGGCCAATGACCAGATTGATGATCAATATGCTACAGGCGGCAAAGCCTTCGCCCATAGCCACACCGTATCTACCGCAGATACCGATAACATCAAGATCAAGAGCAATCAGGGGAACTTCTCCTTCAAGATGCTGCCAAGCGTATTGTCGAAGGATGCCAAGGTAGTCAGCTCAGGACTCGGCTTCTCCGGAACCTTCATCACCAAGAAGAATAAGGACCCGGAGGCCTCCATCAAATTCATGCAGTATCTGGCCAGCGACGAGGGCAAGAAGCTGACGATGTTCGGGGTAGAGGGCGTGCACTGGACCTGGAATGAAGAAGGCCACCCCGATTTCAAATACAATCCGTCCGATGCCGATTTCGTGAACAGCAACGGGATTAAGTGGTGGTATCTCTATAACGATGGAGTTACGGAAGGCATGCTGTCCTATGTTCCTGAGCTGCAGAAAACTCAGGCGCTGATGGATCTGAAGTCGATCCGTATCTACAAGCCGGAGATCGGCCTGATCCAGACCCAGCCGGATTCACAGGAGAAGACCATTAAGACCAAGATCGATGAGATGGTCAAGAATGAGAAGGTCAAAATCTATCTGGCTGAATCGGAGGAAGCCGCAGTAGCAGCCTATGAGAATATGCTGAAGAACGCAGAGAACATCGGCCTGCAGAAGCTGACCGACTGGGCGAATATGACCTATCAGAAGAAAAAGGATTTATTTAAGTAAGCGGCTTCCTCCCGGTAGAGACCTGTCTCTACCGGGTTTTACACATTCATGGTAGGATAAGAAAAAAAGAAATCGGGCACCGGGGGGACAGGCTGCCGTGAGCATTGTACGCAAAATGATATTAGGATATATCCTGCTGATTTTTATACCGGTCGTTACCTTCGGCTATTATTATTACAGTAAGCTCTATGACAGTGTAAGCAGACAGTTTGTGGAGAGCCGTCAGAAGATACTGGAGCAGGCCTATTCCAATATGAAGGCGGATCTGGCCCGGATCGATTCCACCCAGCGGATGCTCCAGTACAACCCGTATGTCACTGACTATCTGGACGGCAGCTATGAGACGGACTCAGAGAGCATATATGCCTATAACCGTTATATCAATCCGGTGATTCTGCAATCGCTTAATATCAGTCCGGAGATCGACACGTTCAGAATCTATATCACCAAGCAGGGCGTGCTGCCCATTACTGACCGGCTGCTCGAACTATCGGCGCTGGATGAACAGGGTGCCGAGGCTACCCGTATACTGCGGCCGGGACAGGGCAAGTGGATCATTCCCGATCCTGAGGTGGAAGCGCCCCCGCTGGTATTCTACCAGAAAATATATAACAATGACTTTACCGAGATTGTGGGACTGCTGGAGCTGCGGGTCGGCAGTGAGCTGATCCGCAAGTTCTACCGGGCGACAGGCGGAGGGGATTGGGCTGCGCTGCTTCTGCCGGCGGAGGGCAAGCCGCTGAAGCGGGAAGGCATTCCCGCAGCGGTGGACGATGCCACCTGGAGCAGACTGGCTTCAGGAGAAGCACAGACCTATTTTATCAACCGTGAGGTCATTGTTAATCAGCTATATATGAAGGAACTGGGTGTACGTGTCGCCGTGATCGGCAAGGTATCTGAGGTGTTCCGTTCGATCCGAAGCCAGGAGATCGTGATGATTACCACCTTCGCCGTTCTGCTGGCGTTACTGTCGTTTGCGTATTACACCCTGGCTTCGACGATTACCAAGCGCGTCCTCCGGCTGGCCCGGCATATGCGTAACTTGAATGATGATAACCTGAAGCAGTCCATCAGTAAGGAAGATAAGCCGGGCCGCAGGGATGAGATCAGCTTTCTGACCGAGACCTATAATTCGATGCTCCTGCGCATGGATGAGCTGATCAACAATGTCCACCGGGCCGAGCTGCGCAATAAGGAAGCTGCTTACAAAGTGCTCCAGGCCCAGATCAAGCCGCATTTTCTCTATAATACGCTGGAGACCATCCGGATGCTGGCGGAATCCAACAATGACAAGGAAGTGGCTGAAATCTCGTACTGGTTCGGCAAGCTGATGCGCTACAGCCTGTCCGCCCAGGACGATCATACCGTTCTCTCCCAAGAGCTTGAGACCGTGGTTTTCTATCTCAATATTCACAAAATGCGGCTGCAAAAACGACTTACCTATGAGGTCGATATCGCTGTGGCTGCCGAGTCCCTGATCTGTCCAAGATTCATCCTCCAGCCACTGGTCGAAAATAGTATTATTCACGGAGCTGCCGTGACGCTGCGGCCGGTCCATATTCTGATTCAGGCGAAGAAGACGGCGGACGAGATCCGAATCAGCGTGTCGGACAGCGGCCTTGGCATTCCTGAAGAACAGGTGCAGCAGCTTCGTGCCCGGTTATCCCGCGGGGAAGAGGTGAGAACTCAGGAAGAGGCGGAGGGAGGCGTGGGGCTGTATAATGTCAGCGAGCGGATTAAATCATTCTATGGCGGGACTTCACGGCTGGAGCTTGAGAGTGAAGAGGGCAAGGGGACCTGCCTGACCATCATCCTATCGAAAGGGGCGGCAGAGCAAGCATGAGAATTCTGATCGTAGACGATGAGCCGATTATCCTTGGAGGGCTGGTGAAGGTGATTGGCGGAGCCGCGCCTGTCGGAGCTGAGATCCGCGAGGCCGGCGACGCCTTCGAGGCGCTTCAGATTATGAAGGAATATATGCCGGATGTGACAGTAACCGATCTGCATATGCCGGAGAAGAACGGGTTCGAGATGATGGAGGAGGCGAAGGAGAACGGTTTATGTGAGCGCTTCATTATTCTTACCGGACATGATGACTTCGAATATGCCCGCCGGGCACTCCGCTACGGGGTAGTGGACTACCTGCTGAAGCCGGTGGATAAGGAGGAGGTAGCCCGGCTGCTGAGTCAGGTGAACCGGAATCTTCCCTCCCTGGACAGCACGGACTGTCCGCCTCATGCCAAGCGGATTCTTGCCTATACCCGGCTGAATTATATGAATGACCTGTCCCTGGATCATCTGGCCGAGCTGATGCATCTTCATCCGAATTACATCAGCAGCCTGTTCAAGAAGGTCACCGGCGATACGTTCGTCAATTACCTGAATACCACCCGGATCAAGGAGGCGCAGAAGCTGCTGAGCCTCCACCGGGATCTGCCGGTAGGTGAGATCGGACGCCGGGTCGGGTATGAGAACAAGCATTACTTCAACAAGGTGTTCAAAAAATATACCGGCAGCACCCCGGGGGCTTACCGTGACAATCACTAATTTATCCCCCGTTTGGCCTTCATGCACTTGAGCTTGTAGGTACGCCCGTAGGCTTTGCCGTATCTTACGATCCGGTCCAGCATCCGGGCATCCTTTAGCTTGGTGAACGGGCAAGGATCGGGGGCGGTGTTCACTTCCAGAATCCAGGGAGTCAGCCGCCGGTCCAAGGCCAAATCCAGGCCGATTTCCTTAAGTCCGGGATAGGCAGAGCTTAACTGGATGGCGCACTTCACACCAAGTCTGTACATTTGGGCAAGCAGAGGCTTGCGTTTCCCGGAACGGGTGTAAGCCTTCAGCAGTGTCTCCACCGGATAGATGGTTCCGCCCTGGCTGCCATTCGTAACCACCTTCTGCGGATGCGCCACGCGTCCCGCCGCTCCTGTAGCCTCCCACTCCCCCTGAGGATTGCGCTGCACCATCACGCGGATATCAAAAGGCCGTCCCCCGTAAGTCAGCAGCCGGATGCCCTTTTGCACCAGATAGGATCGGCCCCGGGTCTCCGCGAGGAGGGCCTGATAGGCCTCGTTATAATTACCGAATGTGTTTATCCTTGTCCCTGCCTGATAGCGGTAGGACCGCCTGGTCCCCGAATCAGTCTCACTTCCGCCAGCGCCGCTACTGCTCCGCAGTATCTGCTGTTCAACTCTTATGACCCCTTCGCCTAACGAACCGCAGCAGGGCTTAATGTAGACCATCTGATGATTTTGCAGCATCGCCTGGAGTACTTTCCAGCTTAATTTTCGGGTCTCCGGTATATGTCTCTTTAATTCAATCTTCTTCGCCAGTACCCTTGTCTTCGTTAATTTATTGGATATTCTGCTGATTTGCTCCTTCATGCTACTCCCCCGTTCATAGACTCTAATAGGCTATAGTACGGTACAGAGCCGGATTTGGCTTGGGCGCATGCCCCGGGACTGAACACACAGGCAGATGATTACATAGATTATTGAAGGTATTCATCCGGGGGCTGCGTTCAGGCAACCGGAGCGGGAGGCGTCGAAGGGAATGGCGGAGCAGTGGCGGGATAAAGTAAACGAAGTAGTCAGGTACTTCCCCTGGTACAAGGATCTTATTGGCAATGAGCACATGAATTACAGTCTGGAGCATCTTCCCCTGATGACTTCGGATCTGCTGGATACTCATTATTATAACAACGAACCCGATGCTTCTCTTGCCGTCTACCGGACCTCGGGCACCAGCACAGGACGGCGTAAATCAATCGTCTATTCGGAAGAGGATGAACAGCATTATATCGATATCAAAACCAGGCTGTTCGGGGAAGTGCTACAGGGAAGCGGATGTGCCAGGGCGCTGGCGGATATGGGAACCGGACATGCTGCGAATACGGCGCTGGCTATTTTTGCACGGCTGGGACTGGTTAACAGCTCCATTCCCTTCGAGTTGCCGGTAGAACAGCATATTGAGCGTATTCAGGCATTCAAGCCCGACCTGCTATACACAATGCCCTCTATCTTGGATCATATCGTATATGCTGCAGACGACCCCCGGGCGCTTGGAATCCGCAAAATCATTCTGGTCGGCGAGATCGCTACACAGGAGTGGCAGCAGAATATGGCCCGCCTGTTCGGCCTGAAGCCGCAGGATATTACCGATACGTACGGGTCGATTGAAATCGGCACGATTGCTTATTATTCGCATGAGCTGGGCCGGTATCTGCTGGCTGAAGGCATCGTTGCCGAAGCCGTGGGGACGGAGATCGTAGGGGAAGGACTCGACCCGCTCGGCAGCGGCGAAGGCATTCTCGTGCTTACCTCAACCGTGCGTAAGCTGCTGCCAGCCCTCCGGTTTGTCACCTATGATGTGGTGAGGGATTTCAGGACCGTGCAGGTAGACGGCTTGGAGCGGCAGAGCTTCCAGTCCATTGTCAAAAGGGTGGGCCGTGAACTGAAGCATGGGGAGAAAATCAGCATCTACGATATTGAACAGGTGGTCTACCGTCATCTTCAGCAGGCTAGGGTCCGGGTTCATGTCAGCCATAATGCATTATCCGTGTATATCCAGAGCAGGTCAGCAGATCCCTCCTGCATTCCGGTCATCAGGGAAGAGATCAGGGCATGCATCCCGGAGATTGGTCTGATGATCGCAAATCACCTGCTTGACGATATTGAGGTCATTCTGACGGAAGAGGACGAGGAGCTTATCGGCGGGCAGGTGAAGAACAAAAAACTGTATTACCGGAAAGATCAAACGGAGCAGCGGGTAGTGAAGCAGCAGGCAGTGGAACAGACGGCGGAGCCGCAGCTTACCAGGGGTATATTATCGGCTATCGGACATACACCACTCCTGAAGCTGGATAATCTGTTTCCTGCCAGCGGGTTCAGCGTTTACGCCAAGCTGGAGCTGATGAACCCGGGAGGAAGCGCAAAGGACCGCCCAGCCTTGCGGATGATCCGGGAAGCGTGGAAGGAAGGTCTTATCGGGCCGGGGACCGTTGTTGTTGAATCCAGCTCCGGGAATATGGCCATCAGCCTGGCCATGATATGCAGGCAGCTCGGGATGACCTTCATCAGTGTGGTGGATGCCAGAACCACCGGGATGAATCTTCAGCTGCTGAAGGCCCTGGGTGCGGCCATTGATTTCATTGACCGCCCTGATCCCGAAACCGGGGAATTCCTGCCGGCCCGGCTGAAGCGTGTGCAGCAGCTGCTCGCGGAGATACCGGGCAGCTATTGGCCGAATCAGTATGCCAATCCCAATAACTATCTATCCCATTATGATACGACCATGCCTGAGATCGTGACGGAGCTGGGGCAGGTCGATTATCTGTTCTGTAGCGTCAGTACCTGCGGAACGATAAACGGGCTGGCAGAATACGTGAAGGACAAGGGATTGCGAACAAGGATTGTGGCGGTGGATGCAGAGGGCAGCGTTATTTTTGGCGGCCATCCGAAGAAGAGGCGCTTCCCTGGACTGGGCGCAGGTATCGTGCCCCCGCTGCGCAGACCGGATCTGATCGACCGGATTGTGCATGTGACCGACGCTGATATGGTGAAGGGCTGCCGGGCGCTGGCCCGCAGGGAATCCATTCTGGCCGGAGCCTCCTCCGGGGCAGTGCTTGCTGCGATACAGCAACTGAAGCAGGAAATTCCTCCCGGCGCGGTCTGCGCCGCCATCCTGCATGATAAAGGAGAACGGTATCTCGATACGGTGTACTCGGACACCTGGGTGCAGAGCCAATTCGGAGCGGAGCTGCTGTCAGCTGCGGAGGAGTTCCTGGTGTGACCACCTTACCTGAGCTTGGCTTGATCGGCTAGGAGCCGTCGGGTTCAAGCTCATAGTCGGATGGGGCGGCATTCTTTGGCGGCCTGTACGAGCGGATTCAGATATAGTCATCACCTGGGAAGAAGGCCTATGGTATGATGGACATAATCGTAATAGCAGATCCGCCCGTGATTTTACACCCCATTAACATCCTTCATATGTTGGCGTGATATAACTGAAACAATCGGTTATAAGAGGAGAAGATGAGATGAAGCTAAGCAAAGAGGAGAGATCGTGGATTCTGTACGACTGCGGAAATTCCGCTTATTCGATGGCCGTGACTACGGCGCTGCTGCCGATTATCTTCGGGATGTTCGATAATGTGGGCAGCAGCATGGACCTGGGGTACTTCAACTCCATCGCCAGTATTCTGGTCGCGGTCCTCAGCCCGATTCTGGGTACGATTGCCGATTATAAGGACCGGAAGAAGCGGTTTTTTATTTTTTTCGCTGCGCTCGGTATCCTTGCCACCGCCTCCCTGGCCTTCGTGTCCCCGGACAGCGGGCAATGGCAGCTACTCATCGCCTTTTACATTCTGTCAGCGGTCGGCTTCGCCGGGTCCAACATCTTCTATGATTCCTTCCTGGTGGATATTACGGAGGATGAACGGATGGACAAGGTGTCTACCCGAGGGTTCGCCTACGGCTACATCTTCAGTTGTATTCCGTTCGGCATCAGTCTGCTGCTGATCTTCCTGCTGGGGATGGACAAGGCCATCGGCTACCAGATCGGATTCATCATTACGGCGCTCTGGTGGGGACTGCTGACGGTGCCGATGATCCGGGATGTGAAGCAGAGATATTATATCGAGCCTGAACCGAAGCCTGTGGCCCGGAGCTTCCAGCGTATCGCTGCCACCTTCAGAAATATCCGCCAGCACCGCATCGTCTTTGTGTTCCTGCTCGCGTATTTCTTCTATATTGACGGAGTAGATACGATTATCAAAATGGTTGTGCCCTACGCCACCTCCGTCCTGGGCACAGATGCCCTGGATACCTTCACGCTGCTGGGAATTCTGCTCATCATCCAGATTATTGCCTTTCCCTGCGCGATTCTCTATGGCAATCTGGCCAAAACCTACTCCGCCCGGAATCTGATTATTGCGGGGATTTTCACCTACGTTATTTCTTGTATCGCAGCGTTCTTCATTACTTCGGTGTGGCATATCTTCCTGCTGGGTGCGCTGATCGGCTCGGCACAGGGCGGCATTCAAGCGCTTAGCCGGTCCTATTTCGCCAAAATCATCCCGAAGGAGAATTCCAACGAATTCTTCGGGTTCTATAATATTTTCGGCAAGTTCGCGGCGATTCTCGGCCCTGCATTAATGTCTCTAACCACCACATTGGTGGGGGATGCCCGCTATAGTATTTTGTCGATTATTCCGCTCTTTTTGATCGGCTTCTTTATCTTCATCACATTGCCAAAGGGGGCATAGTATGGAATCTACTGGACTGCAACCGCAACCACCCTCTGCAGCCAAGCATCTGATCGTCATCTCCTATGATGCCTTCTCTGAAGATCACTGGGAGATGGCCAGCCGCTTGCCCAATCTGTCTAAGCTGATTACCAGCGGTGCCTACAGCAACCGTCTCAGAAGTGTCTATCCCACGCTCACTTATGTGGTACATACGACCATCGCTACCGGCGTCTACCCGGATAAACACGGCGTCTATCACAACAATCCGCTGCAGCCGTTCGTGCCGGAGGAGGAACAGCGCTGGTTCTGGTTCCGGGAGGCGGTCCAGGTGCCAACGATCTATGATGCCGCGCGTAAGGCGGGGCTGAGTACGGCGGGACTGCTCTGGCCGGTAAGCGGTAAGTCCTCGATTCAGTATAATATTCCAGAGATCCGGGCGCTAAAAGGGGAGAATCAGGCGCTCAAGGTACTGCGAAGCGGCAGTCCCCTGTACTGCGCCCGGCTGGAGCTGAAATACGGACGGATCAGGCAGGGCATCGCCCAGCCGCAGCTCGATAACTTCACCACGAAATGTGCTACCGATACGATTAAGCGGCATAAGCCGAACCTGCTGCTGATGCATCTGATCGACCTGGATGACACCAAGCATCTGTGCGGTACGGACAGCGAGGAAGTAGATGATGTCATCCTGCGGATGGACAACCGGCTGGGGGAGATCATGCAAGCGGTAGAGGATGCCGGAATCCGGGAGGAGACGGTGATTATGGTACTTGGCGACCATGGTCAGTTCAACGTGCGCTACAAGGTGCATTTGAACAATCTTTTGCAGACTAAGGGGCTGATCTATGAGAAGGACGGCGTGATGCAGTGGCGGGCTTACTTCCAGAGCGGCGGCGGTTCAGCTTATCTGCATGTGCAGCCCGGAGATGAGGAAGCGCAGCGGCTGGCCTTGGCGGCTGTGGATGAATATAGGCGTGGCGGAGCACCAGGAATTGAGAGTGTATATACGGAAGAGACGCTGAAGCAGCTCCACGCCAGCCCGGTGGCAAAAGTCATGCTTGAAGCCCAGCGGGGCTACAGCTTCGATGAAGCGCTGGCGGACACGCTGATCACCGATCTGCAGGCGGAAGGCATACGCTATGCTACGCATGGCTACTCCCCGGATGCAAGCGGGTACCGCTGCAATCTCGTCATCACAGGCGCGGGGATCAAGCAAGGCTATCCCATCGGTGACCTGGAGATGGTCGACATCGCCCCGACGATGGGACGGATTCTGGGAATGGAGTTCGGGCCGGGGGACGGGCGGGTGCTGGAGGAGATTTTTGAGGAGTAGTGGTTCGGTCTGATCAGGATGTCCGCGCAAGCGGTCGCCGGGTTAGGCTTTTTTATTGTTTATTGCAGAGGCCAATATGATGATATCTAGCTTATGCGGAGTTGCGGTGCGAGTGGTATGAATACGCGTAGGCCGAATGTAAGCGAAAAACCGAACACAATGTGCTGCCCCTGAACGTTAACCAACGCCACAACTGTAATTAAAATTTAAATTACCGTTGACAATTTGCCTTTGATCAAATATATTATCCATAAGAATAAAAGTTTCCTTAAGGAAACATATATGCAGATGAGAAACAATAGACACATTAATAGGCTATATAGTTTGAACTGAATAATTCAAGTCACGGCCAATCCCAAAACCTAAAAAGACTAGATAGACCAAACAAGAGACGGGGTGTTCATATGATTCAGATTAAAGGTTTAAACGTAGATTATTTCGGCAATTCCGCGCTGGAAGGTGTAACGCTGGATATCCCCTTCGGGCATTCCGTAGGCATTATCGGGCCCAATGGCGCCGGGAAGTCCACGTTCATTAAGGCGCTGCTGGATGTGATCAAGAAGAGAAGCGGAACGGTTAAGGCAGAGGGGAAGGACATCGCCCTGTATAGACGAAATATCGCCTACGTGCCGCAGAAGAACGATATTGACCTGACTTTTCCCATTACAGTTAAGGATACGGTGCTGACCGGAACTTATCCGAACCTGAAGCTGTTCCGGCGTCCGGGCAAGAAGGAGCGGGCGATTGCGGAGCGCAGCATGGCGATGGTGGAGATCGGTGACCTCGCGGATAAGCAGATTAGTAATTTGTCCGGCGGGCAGCTGCAGCGGGTGTTTATCGCACGGGCGCTGGCCCAGGAGGCCAGTGTGTTTTTCCTGGATGAGCCGTTTGTCGGCATTGATATGGTCAGTGAGCGCATCATCGTGAACCTGTTCAAGCAGCTCCGCGGGGAAGGCAAGACCATCCTGGTGGTGCACCATGATCTGCATGAGGTCGAAGAATATTTTGACAAAATCATTCTGCTCAACAAGCAGCTAATCGCCTTCGGAGATGTGCAGGATACCTTCACCACGGAGAATATCCGCAGAGCCTACGGTACGTCCTTGGGCAATGTGATCATCCAGGGAGCAGGAGGTGCCGCTCATGCTTGAGGCCCTGTCAGATCTGCTGAATATTCCGGTATACGCCCTTAACGCCGGATTATCTGCCATTCTCCTCGGGATTGTCTCGGGAGCGCTGGGTAGCTTCATCGTTCTGCGCAAAATGTCGCTGATGGGCGATGCCTTATCTCACGCGGTGCTTCCAGGCGTCGCCCTGTCTTATATCTTGGGCATTAACATCCTGCTGGGCGCTTCGTTGTTCGGCCTGTTAGCCGCTATTCTCATTCAATTCATCACCAGCCGCAGCAATATCAAGAGCGATACCTCCATCGGCATCATTCTTAGTTCCTTCTTTGCACTCGGTATTGTCCTGATTACGTTCGCCCGCAGCGGGCTGGATCTCACCCATATTCTGTTCGGCAACATTCTGGCCGTTCCGCAATCCGAGCTGCTGCAATCTTTTATCATCATGCTGGCTGTGCTTGCCATTATTACACTGCTGTACAAGGAACTGCTGATCAGCTCATTCGACCCGGTGGTAGCGAAAGCTTACGGGCTGAAGACCGGCTTTTATCATTATCTGCTGATGATGCTGCTCTCCGTAGTGACCGTCTCCTCCTTGTCCCAGGTTGGAATTGTGCTGGTCATCGCCATGCTGGTCATCCCGGCAGCCACCTCGTATCTGTGGTCTAATTCCTTACTGCATATGATCGTATTGGCCTCTGCAGTAGGGGCAGCCTCGGGGATCATCGGCGTATACGTGAGCTTCCGCTACAATCTGCCGACAAGTGCAACCATCGTGCTGGTGGGCGTCACATTGTTCAGCATTTCATTCATCATATCGCCCAAGAATAATTTTCTGCGGAAAGGACTGAAGCAAGCATGAGACTGTTCAAAATACTATCGGCATCCGTACTCATTCTACTACTCGCAGCATGCTCCAACACCAGTAAGGGGGGAGCGGATGACGGCAAACTGCAGATCGTGGCCACGTATTCGATTATTGCAGACATGACCCGGAATATCACCGGAGATAAGGCGGAGGTCTACAGTATGGTGCCTATTGGCACAGACCCGCATATGTATGACCCGCTGCCCGCAGATACAGGCAAGGTGTCGAGTGCGGACCTTATTTTCTATAACGGCTTGAATCTGGAGACCGGGAAGGGCTGGTTCCAGGATCTGCTCAAGGTGACGAAAAAGGAAGCTGCCGCGTTTGCCGTCTCCGAAGAGGTCACGCCGATGTACCTAACCGAGAAAGGAAAAGAATCCCAGGTTGACCCTCATGCCTGGCTGGATATACAGAACGCGGTCAAGTATGTGGATGTCATTACCACACGTGTGATCGAACGGGACCCGGACAACAAGCAGTATTATCTGGATAACCAGACTGCTTATGTGAAAGAACTGACAGAGCTGGATCAGTATGCTAAGGAAGCTGTGAGCAAGGTCCCGCAGGAGAAGCGCGTCCTTGTGACCAGTGAAGGGGCCTTCAAATACTTCTCCAAGGCTTATGGCTTCGAGTCCGCCTTCATCTGGGAGATCAACACCGACAGCCAGGGAACACCGGAGCAGATGAACCGGATCATCGGGGTCATCAAGGAGAAGCAGATTCCGGCGTTGTTCCTGGAGACGAGCGTCAACCCTAAGACGATGGAGACGATTTCCCGCGAGACCGGGGTGCCGGTCCACTCCAAAATTTTCACAGATTCTCTGGCTAAGGAAGGCGAGGATGGAGATACCTATCTGAAGATGATTAAGTGGAATATCGATCAGGTGATTGAGGGCTTATCGAAGGAATAGGCGGACGCCTGTGAGCGAAAAAGAGCCCGCAACAACAAATAACCCGCAGAGCCGGATAAGCATCGCTATCCTTCCCTGCGGGTTATTCGTTAAAAGCTATATGTTTGGGGCCCCCGCAAAGTACCTGAGTCATCACCTACGCTAAAGCCCCACTTTGTGGGGTTATTTTATGCGGTGACAATGCCGAGCACGAAGCCGTCATAGCCTTTGCTGCCGACCGTCTGTATTGCAGTAGCATCTATACGCGGCTCTGCGGAGAGCAGCTCCATGAACTGGCGGATGCCTTGAACCCGCTCATCCGCACTGCCCGGGTCAATAACCTCGCCGTCACGCACCACGTTATCGGCCACAATGACCGCGCCCGGCCGGGCCAGCTTCAGCGCCCACTTCAGGTAATGCGGATTATTAGGCTTGTCGGCATCAATGAAGATGAAGTCAAACGGCTCATAGCCCCGGGCTTCCAGCAGCGCCAGCGAATCCAGCGCCGGGCCTTCAATTACCTCTGTCTTGTCTGCCAGCCCCGCCATTCTCAGGTTATCCTCAGCTACTACAACATGCTTGTGCTCGAATTCCAGCGAGACCAGCCTGCCCGTCTCCGGCAATGCCCGTGCCAGCCAGATGGTGCTATAACCGCCCAGGGTGCCGATCTCCAGAATGTTAGACGCTCCCTTCATTTTGGCGAGCAGATACAGCAGCTTCCCCTGATTCGGAGCGACATCAATCGCCGGTAAGCCGGCCCCGGCATTCGCATCCAGCACAGCCTCCAGGACCGGATCTGCCGCCAGCAGCCTGTCACCGAAATAGGTATCGACCTTACTCCATTTGCTCTGTTCTTCCATGGGAATCCCTCCATTTGTATAAGTGGTGTATTAGAACTGCTTTAAATATAAGGGATTATCATTCATAATACTAATATATGTTAATGGCATAATCATAATTTTTGGTTATGAATACAACCTATGAATAGGAGCGTATTTATGAACATTCATGCACTGAGGCTTTTTTATTATGTAGCCGAGACGGGAAGCGTCACGAAGACGGCTGCCCGGCTGAGGATCAGCCAGCCGGCGGTGACCAGCCAGATCAAGAGGCTGAAGAACGGATTGAGGAGTTCGTAGAGGATTACCGCCAGGGACGGAAGGGGAAGCTGCGCATTGCCGCTACCTATCTTCCGGCGAATTTCCTGGTCCCGGGCTGGGCCGCCCGGTTCAAGGCGGGGCAGCCTGAGATAGAGATTGAGATTACCACAACCAATTCCACGCAGGCCTTTGAACAATTGCAGCGTCATGAAGCAGATGTCGCCTTTTACGGGGGCGGAGCCAAGGAGAAGCCGGAGGATGTAGACTGGCTGGAGCTGTTTGAGGATGAACTGTGGTTCGTAGTGGCCCCTTCCCATCCCTTTGCCAATGGTACGGTATCGCTGCCGGAGATGATGCAGGAGCCGTTCGTGATGCGTGAGGAAGGCAGCTCCACCCGGGAGCGTCTGGTCTCGCTCTGTACAACCTACGGCTTGAAGCCGCCGCGTGTGACCCTGCAATTCAGCGGGTTGGGCGAAGTCATTCGTTCGGTCATGGCAGGGTATGGCGCCAACTTCATCTCCTCACTGGCTGTGCGGGACTATGTGGAGTGGAAGCAGTTATGCCGGGTACAGGTGGAAGGCATTCAGCTTAGCAACCATATTGCTGTCTGTACACGCAAGAACGAGACCCTGTCAGCCGGGCTACAGCGGTTTATTGACATCTGTCGTCAATGATGAACAATAATAATATATTCCTTTTCAATTAAAATATATTGATAAACGATAAATCTTATGCTAAATTATACTCACCCTAACAAGTGAGGTGTTTGTGTAATGAACCGTAAGCCAGGCTCAACCACGTTTCTGAAGGCGGTACTTATTGTGTTTGCACTGGCTGCGCTGGCCTTGTGTATCTTCGCGGTCCCGGCCATCGCTGACTTCGCAGCGGAGCTGTATCCGGATTTTGGCTACATACAGGCTCTTCTCATGATTGATTTGTACGGGGCTGCGGTGCCATTTTACATTGCGCTCTACCAGGCCTTCAAGCTGCTTAGCCACATCGACCGTAATCAAGCGTTCTCGGAGCATTCCGTACAGATCCTGAGGAACATCAAATATTGTGCAGTCGCCATCAGCGGAATGTTCACCTTAGGACTGCCGCTGCTCTATCTGCTGGCGGAGCGGGATGATGCCCCGGGCATTATTGTGATCGGGCTGATTCTTATTTTTGCATCCATGGTGATTGCAGTATTCGCGGCGGTACTCCAGAAGCTCCTGAATGAAGCGATTGAATTGAAATCTGAGAATGATCTGACAGTCTGAGGTGGCGACCATGGCGATTATCGTTAATATTGATGTGATGCTGGCTAAGCGGAAAATGAGTGTAACAGAGCTTACGGAGCGGGTGGGAATTACGATGGCGAACCTGTCCATTCTTAAGAACGGCAAGGCCAAAGCGATCCGATTCTCAACGCTTGAGGCGATATGTAAGGCGCTGGACTGCCAGCCGGGAGATATTCTGGAATATACACCGGATGCTACAGAATAATGGGCGCCGGGAGCGGGGAGGGGACGTTATTGAGAGGCATGACACGGCTGCTGCACTTCGGGTATCATCAGGCGATGAGCTGTATCTTTCCTGTAGCGATCTTTGGAACGTTAATCCTGACCCGGACAGCAGAGCTGCCGTTCATCCACCGCTATGATCTGATTCTGCTGATCCTCCTTACTGTGCAGTACCTGATGTACCGGAGCGGGCTGGAGACACTGGATGAGCTTAAGGTCATCTGTGTGTTTCATGTGATTGGGTTGGTGCTGGAGATGTATAAAATAAGAATGGGCTCCTGGGCCTACCCGGAACCCGGTTATGCGATGCTGCTCGGTGTGCCGCTGTACAGCGGATTCATGTATGCCAGTGTGGCAAGCTACATGTGCCAGATCTGGCGCAGACTGAAGATGGAGTTGACCGGCTGGCCGGGTCTTGCCGCTGCGGGACTGCTGGGCGGAGCGATCTACCTGAACTTCTTCACCCACCACTATATTCCAGATTTCCGCTGGTGGCTGACAGCCCTGGTAGTAGTGGTATTCTGGAGAACCTGGATCATCTACCGGGTGCAGGGCAAGACGTACCGGATGCCGCTTGTGCTTACTTTTGCCATTGTGGGGTTCTTCATCTGGCTGGCCGAGAATATTGCGACCTTCCTGGGGGCGTGGCAATACCCGGACCAGCACGAGAGCTGGCAGCTGGTCGGCTTCGGCAAGATCAGCTCATGGTTCCTGCTGGTGATTATCAGCGTGATTATTGTCGCCCAGCTTAAGCATGTGAAGGCCGGTCGGAGCGGGTCCAGATAGCCAGTCCGTCCAGCGGATAACGGAAGGAGGGCCCGGTTCCGCCGGAAGCGGACGGAATTAGCGAACATTGTTCCCCGTTGGAATCAAGGGAGAATAGCTGCTCAATATGATAGACACCGGGAGACGGAGCTGACTCATAGAGTCTCAGTGCGACTCCGGCCGCCGCTTGAGCTGTGATGGATGCTTCATGCACGCCTGTAATTCCGTATTCTCTGGAGGCGGGTCTGCCGTCCTTCGTACCGTAGGCATCGACTTTGACAGCGTAGCGCTCCGAGCCGAAGCGGAAGCGGGTGAACGCCTGGACCGCGAGATTGCGGAGCGTCCGGTTACGCAGCAGACGGGACAGTCCGGTGCGGCGCACCAGCGCTGCGGCTGAGGTCATGCTCCGTGAATCGAAGCAGAGCCGGGTCGAGACGGAAGGGACAGCAAGGGTCTGAGGCAGAGTCATCTGATCCGAAAAAGGAAAGCGGTAGGCTCTATGCGTCCGCAGAGCAAACCCGAAATCCGCCGCCTTAGCCTCCGTGAAGCTTGAGGCGGTGCGCGGGCTGCCGTGTTCGGTAATCTCGAAGTCGGCTCCGAGGTTGTCCACCGTCCACTCCATAGCCGCCTGTCCATGGCTGTCACCCAGTCCCAGCATGATCGAGATGTCGATCTGCTCTGTATGGTCCAGCTCCTGGACGGCCCGTGCCGCAAGCAGGTTTGTCAGCCCCGGCGCGAGACCCACACTTAGCACTGCCGCTGCCTTGAGCTTATGCTTCACAGGGTCGAGTCTTTGCAGCATGGTCAGGAAGTCTCCGTTTGCCGAGACATCTACATATTGGGTGCCGCTCTGGAGGCAGGCTTCAGCCAGCCGGGTGTCCTGCTGATCCAGACACATGACGACCAGCCTGACCTTCTCCAGCAGCTCTGGAGGAAGCGGCATCTCTGCCGACAGGCGCAGCGGCTTCACGTATCCGCCGGTACTGCGGGAGAATTCCTCGGCCCGGTGCAGATTTCTTCCTGCTGCGTAGACCTTGCCGGGGTGCTGTGCCCCGAGCAGCCGGCATATCTGTGACCCGACATGCCCGTAACCGCCGATTACTACTATATCTGTTTTCATGAGTATTCCCGTCCTTCGTGGTGGATTGCAGGTTCTGCGGTATAATTAACGTTACGTATCATTATCCTGCTTTGGCGGGCGGCAGACTATCCCACATTTGTGGGATTTCGGGGAGGACAGAAGATGAACAAGGGAATACATAGCCTATTGCAGCTTGACCCTGCCCGGGGTGGTCCGGTGCTGGATTCACAGCAGTACCGCGAAGCGGTGATTGCCAGGCTCCGCCTGCTGGTTCCGTTCGCTGCGGCCTGTTGTACGACAGTAGACCCGCACACGCTTTTAACGACAGGGGCGGTCACGGAGCAGGGACTTGAAGAGGTTCATCCGCTATTGTTCGAATATGAATATCTGCATGAGGATTATATGAAGTATGAGCAGTTAGCGGCGTCGGATATTCCGGCAGTCTGCTTAAGCGGAGTGACCGGGGGAAGCCTGGAGAAAAGCGCGCGTTACCGCAAGGTGCTGCAGCCCGCCGGATTCGGGGATGAGCTGCGCGTGGCGCTGCGTACAGGCGGGGTCTGCTGGGGATTCCTGACCCTATTCCGTCCGCTGGGCCAGCCGACGTTTCAGGAGCAGGAATGCACCTTGTTGGCTTCGGTAGCTCCGCTGATCGCTGAACGTCTGCGTGCGTATGCCTCTGTCCTGCCGGTATCCGGAGCGGACCGGGCAGTGCCGGAGGATAACGGTATTCTGTTGCTGAGTGAGCAGCTGGTCCCGGTCAGTGCGAATGCAGCAGCCCGTTACTGGCTGAAGCAGATCTGGAACCTGGAACAGCTGGAAGAAGGACAGCTTCCCGGTCCGGTGCGTGCTGTCTGCCTGCGGGTGCTCGGCGCGCAGAAGCCTGCCGGAACCGGGGTTTCACAGGCAAGAATAAGTCTCCCGGCCGGAGACGGGGCGTATCTGACGGTTACCGCAAGCCTGCTTGGCGGCCCGCAGACACAGCTCGCCGTATCCTTGGTGAGTGCCCGCTCCGGGGATGTCTTCCGGCTGCTGGCCGAAGCCTTCGCCCTGACCGCGCGGGAGAAGGAGCTGGCAGAGCTGCTGGCGCTGGGGTTATCGACCAAGGAGCTGGCAGAATCGCTGCATATCTCCGCCTACACCGTGCAGGATCATTTGAAATCCATCTTCGCCAAGACAGGCGTGTCCAGCCGCAGAGAGCTGATCAGCCGGCTGCTTCCGCGATAAGGACCCGAGAATCACTAAGAACAAATAAGGGGAATCTCCACAGCCGCCTGGCTGGAGATTCCCCTTGCTTCATGTTCGGACTTTTAGAATGAACAGAATGAATGCTTACTGGCGCAGTGTCTTCAGCGCGCCGCTCCAGGCCAGAACCTGATCAAGCATAGCATTAACGTTGGCAGCATGCAGGTCAGCAGGCTTGAACACCGAGCCGTTCTCGAAATCGGTGAACAGCGAGAGGAGCGGGTGGACACGAACATCGGCAACGGACAATTCGCCGAGAATACCACGCAGATGCTCAGCGGCGCGGGCGCCTCCGGCGGAGCCGTAGCTTACGATCCCGGCAGCCTTGTTGTTCCATTCATCGCGGGCAGAATCCAGTGCGTTCTTCAGTGCCCCGGAGAGACTGTGGTTATATTCCTGAACGATAAATACGAATCCGTCCAGCGTAGCCAGCTTGGCTGCCCAGGCCTGGGCTTCGGCGTAGCTGTCGCTCTCCCCGAACATCGGCAGCTTGAAGTCGGCAATATCTACGATTTCGTAATTAGCATCGCCGCGGGCATCAGCAATCCCCTTCACCCATTCGCCTACCTGCGGGCTAACGCGGCCCTGGCGTGTGCTTCCAAGAATAATTCCGATATTAAGTGTTGTCAATGTAATTCCTCCTCGAATTTGGTTTACAGTATTTTGCAAGTGATGAACATATTTTTATTATAGTTCATAACTTAAATAAAGCAAGTGAATTTTTGAAACTATTTTAACGGATGGTCTATTAAGGATAAAAGGATTAGTATGTCATTCTAATATGTTATATTGCATAACATTTAAATGTGTATTTTAGGCGGAATCACAAATAAATTAGATTAAATATTGATTTCAAAGCTGTCATCAGCTTAAAATACACTCAACAAGTCAGTTATTCTGACATATAATTAAGCAATCTTATATCTTTAATATAGGGAGAGGTGGGGCAGCCATGATAGAGGAAAAGAAACGGCAGGCAGAGCTTGAACTCCCGCGTGATTGCACCTTCTCGCCTGAAGACTGGCGCATTCTGGCCCAGTACTGGTATCCGGTGGCTACGGCAGCAGAGGTACAGGATCAGCCGGTGGCGGTGAAGCTGCTGGATATGAAGCTGGTATGCTACCGCAGCGGAGGCAAGGTAGTTATTGCCCGGGATCTGTGTTTTCACCGGGGAGCCCCTTTAAGTAAGGGATGGGTGGAGAACGGGGAGATTGTCTGCCCGTATCACGGGTTCCGCTATAACTGTGAGGGGAAATGTACTGCGGTACCGGCACATCCAAGCGCCAAAATCTCGCCCAAATTGAAATTGATCGTCTATCCGGCCATCGAACGCTACGGTCTGATCTGGACCTGCCTTGCAGATACGCCGGAGCAGATTCCCGCCTTCCCGGCCTGGGATGATCCCGATTATCTTAATATTCTGATCCCGAGCTTCGATATTGCCGGCTCCTCCGGGCGGCAGATGGAGGGCTTCCTCGATGTGTCCCATTTCGCCTACGTGCATACGGCAACCTTCGGTGACCGCAATAATACAGAGGTCCCCCAGTACAAGGTGTGGCGTGAAGGAGAGACGGAGCTGGTCGCCGAATACTGGAGCACGGTCAGCAACTATGGCAAAGGGCAGGAGAATCCTGCGCCGGAAGGCTTCCAGTGGCTGCGGGAGTTCCGTGTATTCGCACCGTTCGCCGCTTCGTTGACGGTCTATTTTCCGGATGAGGGCAGGCTGAAGATTCTGAATTGTGCTTCTCCGGTGTCGGCCCGTTATACCCGGCTGTTCTGCCCAATCTCGCGTAACTTTGATAAGAACGCCCCCTTGGAGGACACGGTGAAGTTCAATCTGCAGGTGTTCCAGGAGGATGCGGAGATGGTGGAATCGCAGACGCCGGAAGATCTGCCGCTGGATCTGCAGGCCGAAGCTCATATTCCGGCAGACCGGACCTCCATTGCCTACAGACAGCTGCTAAGCAGCCTGGGGCTGGGACAGAATTATACGTCCTGAGCATTATTAACAGCACACGCCCGGCAGCAGAGAGCAGAAGCTCGGCAGCCGGGCGTGTGCTGTTGTGTTGATTGGGTGGAGGCTGCCTGCGAAACGCAAAGCTAGCGGCAGCAGCTACACCGTATAATTTTCCAGCGAAAGGCTCCATCTTCCGTCCACAAGCTCGATTCTGTGCAGGCTGGCATAGGAAGCAGGGAATTTACTGCCCCGGTTATTCCAGTCGATCCCTTTGATTATATGGTAAATGATATTTATGACACCGCCGTGTGTAACGATAATCAGGTTATCATCGGGGCCGCTGTCCGCACACTCTTCGCAGAACCGGGTGAGGGTCTCCTGAATCCGTGTGAAGAATTCGAGCGGACTCTCTCCATCAGGGTAACGCTCGTCCATCCGCAGTCCTGAGAAGTATAGACCTGGATACCGTTCATTCACGATTTCGTTCGGCATGCCGGCGATCACGCCATTGTTCATCTCCCGCCAATCCATACTGTGTTCTAAGGGTAACTCCAGCTCTCTTGCCAGCTCACCGGCTGTATCCAGCGCGCGTTGCAGATCGCTGCTGACTATACGCTTTATGTTGAATAAGGAATGGTTCTCTTTCAGGTAGCGGCCAAGTTTCTCGGCTTGTCTGTAACCCTGGGTATTCAGCCCCCGCTGGCTCCATCCGCCGCGATATCCTTCGTCGTCCTTGCCGTGTCTTACCAGATATATTGCCAACTGCTCCTCGGCCCCCTGTTCTATGATGCGTAAGTATGATTCCTTAAAAGGTTCCTACAAGAAGGATATCCTGCTAAGTCTATCACTTACTTTCCAGAATGTTCAAGAACAGAAGTTACAATCGGAGCAACGCAGCTTGACAATACCCGGACATAGCTTGCTTAGAGGGTTCGGGAATTACTTATTTTAAAATATAAGAATGTATAGTTTCACGCATTGCATTATCCTTCTATTTCTCGCTGAAACGTTACCGTCCTTTAAAAGGACGGCAAATCCGTTTCTGCTTGCGGCACGAAGACAATACGCTGCTGACTATCGGCTGAAGTCTTCCATACTTGTTCAATTTGCGATAGCGGATAAACGATGGGGTTCGCTGTAAGCTGCCCCTCTGCAATCGCTTGGATCAACGCCGGGAATTCCGCCAGATATCCGGCTGGAGTGACGGACCCCTGGCCGCTGCCGATGATCTGGAAGTTGGCAGAGCGGAGTGCAGCGGAAGGGATCGCGGCGTCTGCGCCGGCCATGGAACCGATCTGAATCCAGGTTAACAGCCGGCTGCGGTCGGACCGGCGGGTTAATATCGGGAGCATGGAGAGTGCAGCAGGCTCACCCCACAGATAATCGAGAACGATATCAACTTCGGCTGAGGCCTCACCAAGGCTCCGGGCCGCTGTCAAGGGATCTCCGGCAAGCGATAAGACAACATCCGCCCCAAGCTGTGTAAGCGAACGGAGACGGTCCGGGTTCCGCCCGGCCGCGATGATCTGACTGGCTCCCATAAGCTTGGCAATCTGCACGGCCATTTGTCCGGAGTTGCCGGTAGCGCCTAGAATGAGCACCTTGAACCCGGGCTTAGCCTGAATCCGGCGGCGGAGAGTTACCCAGGAGGACATGGCCGGATTCATCGCGGCGGCGATGAGCACGGGATCAGCATCTGCAGGTAGCGGGACAGCGCGGCGAAGATCGATGAGGGTCTGGTCTGCGAATGATCCCTGGGCATTATCGGTGGCTACAAAATAGACCAGCTTGCCATCCGGGAGCCGTCCGACGCCGTCAATACCTGGGATTAACGGCAGTTCTTCCGTACTCGTGTAGTGAGAACCATTGGCTTGTGCCCGGACCCGGAGATGTAATCCGGCAGCGAGCACCTCCGCCAGAGCTTCGTGTTCTCCTGAAGGTGCAGGAGCTGCAATCTTTTCGTATTTCGGACCTGAATCGAATGATCTTACAACAGCAGCGTACATAAATAGGCCTCCATTTACCCGGTTATTTACCCGGGTGAGTGATTTTTGTTTGTGAAACAAACTAAAAAGTTTGCAATACAAACAATATAGTTTGTATTACGTACAAAGTCAACGGTTCCTGTGGTACAATAGGAGCAAACAGGTCTGAAATATATAAAAGTGCGGAGTGAAATGAATGAACAGTTACGATAATTCTTTTGATAAGCTGGATGATCTGTCGATGGTAGACAGCCTTGTGCAGCTCTCCTTCCTGGTGCAGAATATCCTTGCCCGAATAGGAACGGAGCATGATCTGTCGATCATTCAGATCCGTCTGCTGGGGATACTGCGTGACCGGGAGCCGGGTATGTTGCAGTTAGCCAAGCATCTGGGTCTCGATAAATCCAGTATTACAGGGCTTGTTGACCGGGCGCAGCGCCGCGGGCTGGTAGAGCGTACCGTATCACAGAGTGACCGGCGGGCATTCAATGTGAGGGCCACCCCGGCAGGCTGGAAGATTATTCATGAGGTCGGGGAGCAGATCGAACGTCAAATTACGGCGGTAACCGATGGTCTTACCGGGGAGGAGCGGGCACAGATGATTGCCCTGGCCAGCAAGATTCTGGTCACTGCTCCAGGGGTGAGCCGCTGAAAAACGATAGGGTTCGTGACGATGAAGCACATAGGAGGGATTTCCATGGATCAGGAACTTATGAATGAACTGGCGTCTCAATTCAAGAATTCGCTGAAGGTACTGAATGCGGTTGGTGCCGAGACCCGGCAAGCCATCCTGATGGCCTTGCTGCAAGGGCCGCAAGATCCCGGCATGCGTGTAGGCGAGATCAGAGGGATCACCCACTTTTCCCGTCCGGCCGTGTCCCATCATCTGAGAATATTGATAGAAGCGGAGATCGTTAGCGTCCGAAAAGAAGGCACCCGCAACTATTACCAGCTGGACTCCGGAAGCAAGCTGATGGTGCTCAAAAGCTTGGTGAACGGGCTGGAAAAGGTTCTGGCACAATGCGAGCGTGAAGCAGGGATTCTCTGATCCGGGAGAATCCCTTGCTGTGCGGTATGCGAAAAATTTAAGCTACCTTGTTCCATCCAAGCATGCTATGCTATAATTACTTACCGACAGACAGTCGGTCGGTGTGAAATGCATTATAGATAAAGTTACGGTTACAGCCAAAGCTACAATCACATTTACACCCAAAGTTAGTACAATCCCAGCTTCACCACGAGGAGACCTGACCATGAGAGTTGTAAAAGAAGCGGAAACCCGCAGAAATGAGATTCTGGATGCAGCCGAGGAGTTGTTCGGACAGAAGGGCTTCGACGGTACCAGCACGGGCGATATTCTGGGCAGGGTAGGCATTGCGCGCGGGACGCTGTATTATCACTTCAAGTCGAAGGAGGATATTATGGACGCGCTGATTGAGCGGACGAATGCCACTATCCTTCATGCCGCGCAGCAGATTGCTGAAGATAAGAGCATACCCGTCATTGAGCGGATTCTGCGTGCGGTCATGGCGCTGAACATCAGCAGCGGAGAAAGCAGCAGCACGGAAATTATGGAGCATATCCACAAGCCGCAGAATGCGCTGATGCATCAGAAAATTCAGAAGGCGGTTATCCGCAGCGTTCCGCCGATTCTAGCCCCCATCATCAGCGAGGGGATCGAGCAGGGGATATTCAATACTCCTTATCCGTATGAATGCATGGAGATAGTCGTTGTCTATGCCACCACCATTTTTGATAATGACATGGTTGAAATGACGGAGGAGGAGCGGATGTCACGCATTCTGGCCTTCATCGCCAATGTGGAACGGCTGCTCGGTGCTGCGGGCGGAAGTCTAATGAGTGTGATGCAGATGTTCGGCAGCAGTAGTGGAGCGAAGGAAAACCATGGTGATGAGTAGATCCGGCACAGGGTTTGGCAGATTCCTGTTTCTCTGGTCAGGGCAACTGATCTCAGCCATCGGCAGCGGGCTCACCGCATTCGGACTGGGGATTTATACCTTACAGCAGACCGGGCAGGCATCGGCTATGGCGCTGGTGACCCTGCTGGCATTCATGCCATCACTGCTGCTCAGTCCAGTCGCAGGCGTGCTTGCGGACCGCTATGACCGCAGGCTGCTGATGGTACTGGGGGATACGCTCTCTGCCTTAGGTCTGATTTATATTCTGGTCTGCCTGCTGAATGGAGACGCGCAGCTGTGGCAGATCTGCTTAGGGGTGACCGTCAGCTCGGTGTTCTCCTCCTTGCTTGATCCCGCCTATAAGGCTACGATAACGGATCTGCTTACCGAGGAGCAGTATACAAAGGCCAGCGGATTTGTGCAGATTGCCGGTTCCGCGAAATATCTGATTTCGCCGCTCATTGCCGGCCTGCTGCTTACAGTCTCTGATGTGAAGCTGCTGCTGATTATCGACATCTGTACATTTTTTCTAACCGTGCCTACTACGCTTGCGGTCCGCAGCGGGCTTACCTCCAAGAAGACGGAACAGGCACCGGCCTTCCTCCGGGAGTTTCAAGAAGGCTGGCGGGCGGTCTCGGGGAACCGGGGGGTGCTGGTGCTGGTGATTATGACCTCGGTCATGACCTTCTTCATCGGGTTCATCGAGACCTTGTCCATGCCGATGATTCTGGCGTTCTCTAATAGTGCTGTCTTGGGAACGCTTGAGACGGTCATGGCATCGGGAATGCTGGTGTCGAGTGTCATTATAGGGATGCTGCATATACAAAAAAATTTCGTTCGCATGCTGGCAGTGTCGCTTTTTTGCTCAGGAATCAGTATCGCCGTCTTCGGACTGCGTGAGAATATTGTGCTGATTGGCGCTGCCGGATTTATGTTTTTTGCCATGTTGCCCTTTACGAACACGGCCCTGGATTATCTGGTCCGCACCAATATTGACAATTCCGTTCAAGGGAGAGCCTGGTCATTGATCGGACTGCTCTCACAGCTAGGATTCGTGGCGGCTTATATGCTGGCAGGTGTGCTGGCAGACTACGTATTTACTCCCTTGCTGGTGAGCGGCGGAGTTCTGGCGGATAGTGTGGGGCGGATCATCGGCACCGGCAGCGGGCGGGGGATGGGACTTCTCATCATCATTGCCGGCCTGCTGTTAAGCGCCGCTTCGGTTATGATCTATCGGCTCAAATCCATTACAAGTCTTGAGAGCAGGGGGTAACTTATGTTTTACCGAATCATCCGCAGAGATATCCGCACAAGTAAGGGAATTACGCTCACGACTATGCTGTTCGTAGCAGCTGCAGCCATGCTCGTCTCTCTGTCAGCCATTCTGGTCGTCAATCTGAGCGGGGCCATCGATCATTTGATGACGCAGGCGAAGACGCCGCATTTCCTGCAGATGCATTCCGGCCAGCTGGATCAAGCCCGGCTCAAGGCCTTTGCAGAGCAGAACAATAAGGTTGAAGAACACCAGGTGCTTGATTTTCTCAATGTAGAAGGCGCGAGGATTGTCATGGACGGGCATACGCTTGCGGACAGTGTTCAGGATAACGGCTTCAGCACACAGAGCGGGAAGTTTGATTATCTGCTTGATCTGGACGGGAATGTGATTGATGTACGGGATGGCGAGGTGTATGTCCCGATCAGTTATATGAAGGATGGCTCCGTCAAGGCCGGAGGGACGGTTACCGTGGGAGCCGCAAGTCTCACCGTAGCGGGGTTCCTGCGGGATTCACAGATGAACTCGCTGCTCGCTTCATCGAAGCGGTTCCTCGTCAGCCCGGCGGATTATGCGGAGCTGGCGCAGTACGGAACCACGGAATATCTGATTGAGTTCAGGCTGAAGGACCTGTCCATGCTGGGGGCCTTTGAGACCGACTACACCGCAGCAGGACTTGAGGGGAACGGCCCGGTGATTACATATCCCCTGTTCAGAGTGCTTAATGCGATCTCTGACGGGCTGATGATTGCGGTGATCCTGCTGGCGAGCGTGCTGGTCGTTATTATTGCTTTTCTATGTATACGGTTCACCCTCATGGCTACCATCGAGAGCGATTACCGGGAGATTGGTGTCATGAAGGCCATCGGTCTGCGCGTCTCGGATCTCAAAAGAATCTATCTGGCCAAATACGCAGCGATAGCAGCTCTGGGGAGTATCCTCGGCTTGGCATTATCGTTCAGCTTCAGAGGTCTGCTGCTTGAGAATATCAGGCTGTATATGGGCGAAAGTGCGCATCCGGCACTTGCTCTGGCCTGCGGCATCCTTGGCGTACTGCTCGTATTCCTTATTATTATTGCCTATGTGAACAGGGTGCTGAAGCGTTTCCGCAGGATTTCGGCGGTCGAAGCCATCCGGTTCGGGACATCCCGGGAGACCCGGACGGGCTCCAGACGTTTTACCTTGAGCGGCAACCGGCTGCTGAACACGAATGTCTACCTGGGCGTTAAGGATGTTTTGTCCAGAAAAAGTCTATACGCAACCATGCTTGCGGTGCTCGTCATCTCTTCCTTCCTTATGATTGTGCCCCAGAATCTCTATCATACGATCTCCTCTCCAAGCTTCATTACATACATGGGCATCGGTGACAGTGATCTGCGCATGGATATCCAGCAGACGGACCATATTGCAGAGAAGGCCGCAGATATTGCGCGGGTGATGGAGCAGGATGTGATGATCTTCCGTTTTGCCGTGCTGACCACTCAGGCGCTGAACGTGAAGCTGGACAATGGTGTCGTTGAGCGGATAAAGGTTGAGCTGGGCGACCATTCCATTTTTCCGGTTGCCTATGGTGAAGGACATGGCCCGGTTGCAGCGAATGAGATTGCCCTCTCCGCCGCGAATGCCAAGGAGCTGGGCAAGCAAGCCGGTGATTCCCTGACCCTGCTCGTAGACGGAGAAGCGAAGGAGCTTACGGTGTCCGGGATTTATTCGGATGTGACCAACGGCGGGAAAACAGCCAAGGCCACCTTCACCACGACTTCTGATCAGGCCATGTGGGCCGTGATTTATGCGGAGCTTGCAGATTCCATACTAATCAGCAGCAAGGTGAGCGAATATGCAGAGCGGTTCAGTTATGCGAAGGTGTCCGATATCGGGGAATATGTGACGCAGACCTTCGGCTCTACCATTAGCTCAGTCGGTAAGGCTGCGTGGGCTGCTCTAGCCGTGATGCTGGTCCTGAATGTACTGATTACACTCTTGTTCATGCGGATGCTGGTAGCCAAGGACCGTTACTCTATTGCCGTCATGAAATCGATGGGCTTCCGGAATTCCGATCTGACTGTACAGTATTATACGCGTTCTATATTTGTACTGGTGACCGGGATGGTTCTGGGCACCCTGCTGGCGAACACTCTGGGGCAGATTCTTGCCGGGGCTGTGATCTCCTCCTTCGGGGCTTCGTCGTTCAAGTTCGTGGTCCATCCACTCTCGGCGTATCTGCTGTGTCCGCTAATCATGACCGGTTCTGTACTCATCGGGGCGGTTATCGGCACATCGGGCATCGGCCGAATTCAAATATCCGGCAATATTAAGGAGTAGATCAAGCAGATGAAGAAGATTATTTCGGGTGAAAATATAACCAAACAATACGGCACCGGCGGGGAGCGCCGCAAGGTGCTGGACGAAGTATCTGTCGATATTCACGAAGGTGAATTCGTCTCGGTGATGGGACCTTCAGGCTCAGGGAAATCCACGCTCCTGTTTGCGCTGAGCGGAATGGACCGGATCGACGGGGGCCTGGTTACTTTTGAGGGCAGGGATCTGGGGATACTTGAAGAGGATGAGCTTGCAGATCTCCGCAGAACGGAAATGGGCTTCGTGTTCCAGCAGCCGACACTGATGAAGAATCTGAACATCCTGGATAATATTATTCTGCCGTCGATGCGCGGCAACCGGAGGAAGGTTGCGGCGATTACGGATACGGCGCAGCAGCTTATGCAGAAGGTGGGCATCGCGGAGCTGGCGAAGCGTGATATCACGGAGGCTTCGGGCGGACAGCTGCAGCGGGCCGGCATCTGCCGGGCGCTGATGGGCAGTCCGCGCATTATTTTCGGGGATGAGCCGACCGGCGCGCTGAATCTGAAGGCTGCCGAGGAGATCATGGACCTGCTGTCCGGAATCAATGAAGAAGGGACGGCAATCATGCTGGTCACCCATGATGCCACTGTGGCGGCCAGGACGCAGCGGATTATGTTCATGTGCGACGGCCGGATCGTCGATGAGATACGTCTGCCGAGATACAGCGGAGGGACGCTTGAGCCCCGCATGAACTTAATCACGGCGAAGATGCGGGAGATTGGGATTTAATATTGAAATGAACCATTAGCCCGTGCTGTTCGTATTATAGTTATTTGCTAACACCAAGGAAGAGGTGAGAGGAAATGCTGACGATTAGACATTTTACGAAGAGCTATAAGGGCGGCAAAAAAGCAGTAGATGATCTCAGTCTGGTAGTCGAGCGGGGCGACATCTATGGCTTCATCGGGCATAACGGCGCTGGCAAGACCACGACTATCCGCGCTGTGGTGGGCGTGCTTGATTTTGAACAAGGGGAGATTGAGATTGACGGCATTTCAATTAAAAAAGATCCGTTAGCCTGTAAGGCGAAAATTGCCTACATCCCGGATAACCCGGACCTGTACGATCACCTGACGGGGATTCAGTACCTGAATTTCATCGGCGATCTCTTTAACGTATCCAAGGCGGATCGCGAGCGGCTGATCGGGCAATACGGCGATGCCTTCCAGCTTACAGCCAGTCTGGGCGATCTGATCTCCTCGTATTCCCACGGCATGAAGCAGAAGCTGGCCATTATCTCGGCGCTGATTCATGAGCCGAAGCTGCTGGTGCTGGATGAGCCTTTTGTCGGCCTTGATCCCAAGGCAGCGCATACGCTGAAGACCATCATGACGGATCTGTGCAGCAGGGGCAGCGCCATCTTCTTTTCCACACATGTACTAGATACGGCGGAGAAGCTCTGCAACAAAATCGCGATCATTAAGGGCGGACGGCTGATTGCCCACGGCTTAACTGAAACGGTACGGGGCGAGAACAGCCTGGAGGACGTATTCATGGAGCTGATCGATAATGATTAATGTCTGGAGATTAACGAAGCTGCAGCTGTTGTCCTCCTTCGGCCTCAATCAGGCGCTCCATACGAAAGACCCTGCCCAGAGACGCAAGGCGCTGTTGATCAGCCTCTTGGTGATAACCGGGATACTCATGATCGGAGCCGTGTCATTCGGCTACAGCTTCATGATGGCGCAGTCGTTCGAGCAGCTTGGGCGGATGGACTTATTGCTGGCAGTGATGATGGCGGTCACTTCGCTGATTGGCTTCTTCACTACGGTCTATAAGGCAAGCGGGGTATTATTCAGCTATAAAGACTACGATATGATTATGTCCCTCCCGGTGAAGACCAGCCATGTTGTGGCGAGCCGGGTGCTTCAGCTCTATGTGATGAATTTGTTCTTCACCCTGCTGATCATGCTTCCGGCGGGGGCGGTGTATGCAATACATGTGAAGCCGGGCGTGCTGTTCTATCTGTTTTTCCTATTGACGCTCTTCTTCATTACTCTGCTGCCGATTATAGCGGCTACGCTGGTGGGCACCCTCATTAGCTGGGTCTCTTCCCGGTTCCGGGCGAGCAAAATCCTGAATATGATCCTCACGTTCGCCTTCATCATTGTGCTGATGCTGGGCTCGTTCACACTCAATCAAGGGCAGCAGGCGATTGCAGATGTTGGAGCCGCCTTGGGTGATATGATCTTCAAGGTGTATCCTCCGGCTTCCGTGTATGTTGACGCAGTCTGCTCGTACCGGGTAAGCGCCTTGCTCTTCTTCATCGCGGTGTCTGTGCTGGCCTTTATGCTGTTCTCAGTCCTGCTGGCGACCCGGTATAAGGCGATTCATACAGGGCTTATGACCAGCCGCGCAAGCCGCGCATATAAGATGAAGCCGCTACAGGCTAATTCAGCATTCAAAGCCTTGTATCTAAAGGAGCTTCGGCGTTATTTCAGCTCGGTCAATTATGTGCTGAACACAGGGATCGGGATGGTGCTGCTCCTGATGATGTCCATTTCCTTATTATTCGTCAGCTCAGAGCAGCTGGGAACCATTCTTGACATCCCGCAGTTGTCGGACTCCCTAAGTACGCTGAGTCCGCTGGTTATCTCTCTATTCGTTGTTCTGAGCTGTACGACAGCCTGCTCTATTTCGCTGGAAGGCAATCATCTGTGGATCTTGACCAGCTCCCCCGTGCCCAAACCGGCGATTGTATTCAGCAAAGTGGCGGTGAATCTCACCATTACGTTACCCATTACAGCTGTAAGCTGGGGGCTGCTGGCCTATACTCTTCATGCCGGATGGATGGAAAGTATATTAATGCTGGCCGTTCCGGTAATCTATGCCTGCTATTCCGCGCTGCTGGGCGTTATGGTGAACCTGAAGCTGCCCAAGCTGGACTGGACTAGTGAAGTTGCGGCGATCAAGCAGAGCGCGTCGGTGCTGGTAACGATGGTTATCGGCGTTCTCACGCTGGCTGTTCCCGCCGTACTGTTCATGCTTCTTCCTGGGGTGGGCGGAAATCTCATCCTGCTGGGCTTCGGCATTCTAATGGCGGCGGTCTGCACTGGCATGTACAGATATATACAGACAAGCGGGGAGCGGTTATTTGCGAAGCTGTAGGCCCGCTTGTTGTGTACGCATCAATCACACTCAAATAAGTTAGGAGATGAATCCGTGCAGAGCCTGCGTGAGAAGCTGGAGGATTATACGAATCAGTACCTGAAGCTGTGGTTACCATACAGCAATTGTCGGAGCAACTGGGGCTGACAAGCCGCACCTTGCGGCACTGGGAAGCGGAAGGATTGTTTCAGAGCTATCGGGAGGTATCCTCAGGTTGGCGTACTTACGATGAACAAGCGCTTAGGTGTATCAGGATCACGGCGCTGCTGCGGAGAATGGATATCCCGATCAAAGAAATACAGGCTGTTTTGGATAAAAGTTCTGTGCCTGTGCTTAAGCAGGTTATACAGAACAGGCTAATTGCTCTACAGGCGCACCAGGAAGAACTCGAACGGGTGGGACAGCAATTACATCAGGTACTCGATTATCTGAATACTTCCAATAAGAGGACCTCCATTCAGGAGGAACTGCTTAGCGAAATGGAGAATGTCTTTATGAGTAATGTAACCGAGCAGTCCACATTCAAAGTGATTACACTGCCAACGATGAGGGTAGCCTTTCATATCGTGGTGGACCAGTCTCCGGAAGACAAAGCGATGGGACCCTTAATGGATTGGCTGGAATCCGCAAATCTTCTGGGTACGGCGCGGTTATTCGGCGGGAATATGAAGCCTATGCCAAGTAGTGCAGGTAAGCCTTACGGTTATGGAATGTGTGCGACAATTCCTGAAGGAATCAGCATACCTGAGCCTTTCAAGGAAATGATCCTGCCCGGAGGACTCTATGCCAAATTGGATAGCAGTGAAGACATTGGGGGCTCCTGGAAGATGCTGATGGATCAGTTAGCCCATAGCACAAAGTACCGCTCTGACCGCAGCAGACTCTGTCTGGAAGAGCATATCCGCAATGACTGCCCTGAGGGCAGCGGCAACTTGTATGATCTTAGTCTGCTGGAACCTGTAGTATTGAAATAATTTAGCCAAACCCGGGAAAAGAAGGGAAGTAAATGAACATTGAGTTCAGTAAGGTAAGCCTGTTTGAACGGGGAACACTGCTTGAATTATTGAAGGATGCCTATTCCTTCGATCGCAGGTATGAGCAGAGCTGTCTGGAGGATTGGCAGGAGTTTGACAACTTTTTCTTTGACAATCTGCAAATTGCGGATAAATATGGGTTCATGACTACGCTGCATGGTAAGGCGATTGGCTTTGTATCCTGGGACCCGAGGCAGATGCCCCGATATGCTGAAATCGGCCATAATTGTATTGCGACTGCCTACAAAGGCAAGGGCTACAGCACCCTGCAGCTTCAAGAAGCGGTTCATCGTATTCTGCAGAATGAAGTACAGCACATTCTAGTGACCACTAATGACGATCTGCTTCCCGCCCAGCGGATGTATGAGCGCGTTGGTTTTATTTTGCAGCAGAAGCGGCACATGGGTCCTGGCTCTGTACTTAAAGGTGAACATTGGGATTACGTGTACAGGCCATGAAATTGGGGGATTACTAAAAAGTCAGAGGTTACACTAAGTAAAGCTACAGGGGAGGATGCGGCGGATATTCATGCTATGCAGCTTCAGGCCTTTATGCCGCTCTTGGAGAAATATCAGGATTATGAGACAAATCCGGCTAATGAAACGTTGGAGAGACGTGTAGAACGGATGAATCAGGAATTTGTTGATTACTATCTCATCCGAAACGCCGGAAATGCAGTAGGCAGCATGAGAGTCAAGAAGACAGATCAGTATCAATACTGGCTCGGTCAAATATGCGTATTGCCGCAATGTCAAGGCCAAGGCATTGCCCAGCAAGCCTTTGCCCTGATTGAAGAGATCTATGCGGATGCGAAAACGTGGGGGCTGGCGACCGTCGTGCAGGAGGAGCGTAACTGCTATTTGTATGAGAAGCTGGGCTACAGAAGGACCGATGAAACCCGGGAAATCAATGATAAGATGACCTTGTGCTTTTACGAGAAAACTCTTAAGTGAAGTTAACGCCTACAGATAGAAATGCTGCATAAATTGCAACTCCGATTCATTGATATATTAGTATTCGCGAGGATTGTTGTATAAAAAGCAGGAATAATCCGCTCAGTGGCTTGGTCGATGCGGGAAAACTGCCTTTTGTGCAACAATTTTGGATTGGGGACTATACAGTGCGGAGAATATTGCAATATGTGCAGCATTGTGAATGGTAATCTGATAAAAGCGTTCCAAGCCTGTTGTTTCAACAAGTACTTGACAACTGTAACTATAGAAAGTAAAGTGAGGATATAAAACATCTTAACTTAAAGATAATTATTAACTAAATATCTTAAAGTAAAGATATATCCGAATCAATAAATAAGGAGGCAATTCAAATGAACAAACAAACCATGGGCATTCATCATATCACCGCTATTGTCGGGCATCCGCAGGAGAATATGGACTTTTATGCAGGAGTACTGGGTCTGCGGCTGGTGAAGCAAACGGTCAATTTCGATGATCCGGGAACGTATCACTTCTACTTCGGCAATGATGGCGGGAAGCCCGGAACCATTATTACCTTCTTCCCGTGGGCGGATGCGTATCAGGGTAAGATCGGCGGGGGGCAGGTTGGTGTTACTTCGTATGTCATTCCGGTAGGCGCGATGGCTTTCTGGAGAGAAAGACTGACAAAGTTCAAGGTTGCTTTTACCGAAATGGAGCGGTTCGGAGAGCAGTATCTCGAGTTCGATGATCCGCACGGTCTGCATCTGGAGCTGGTGGAACGGGAGGCGGGTGAGCGTAATGAATGGACCTTCAGCGGGGTAACCCCCGCGGTGGCGATCAAGGGCTTAGGCGGCGCAACACTGCTGTCCACGCATCCTGAACAAACGGCTGAGCTGCTGGACAAGGTGATGGGACTTACATTGGTGGGGCAGGAAGGCGATGTCGCCCGCTACCATTCCACTGCGGACCTCGGAAATGTGGTTGAACTCAAGGTAACTGCGGTGCAGCGCGGCGAAATGGGAGTCGGCACTGTCCATCATATCGCCTGGAGAGCGAAGGATGACCAGGATCAGCTTGAATGGCAGGATTATGTGCATGATAATGGATATGGAGTAACGCCAGTTCAGGACCGGAATTACTTCAACGCTATCTATTTCAGAGAGCATGGGGAGATTCTGTTCGAGATTGCTACTGATCCTCCAGGCTTCGCCCATGATGAATCCCCGGAAACAATGGGCAGTCGCCTGATGTTGCCGGAACAATATGAGCCGCATAGAGAACAGCTTAAGCAGGTATTGCTGCCATTCACATTAAGAGAGCTTGTCTAATTCAGCTTATATACAAAAAGAGGAGGCACGATCATGATTTCAATTGATCCTATGCACAATACCGAACGGGATAATTATAAGCTGCTGGTCGGGAGCATTATTCCGCGGCCGATCGCTTTTGTCACCACGCTGGGGGATGAGGGGGTATTGAATGGTGCGCCGTTCAGCTATTTCAATATCGTATCCTCCAACCCGCCGATGATCTCCGTCTCTATTCAACATGCCGGGGGGCAGTCCAAGGATACTGCACGCAATATTAAGCAAATGAAGGAGTTTGTGGTTCATATTGTGGATCAGCAGAATGTCGGGCAGGTGAATATGACTGCGGCTCCTCTGCCGCCGGATCAGAGTGAGGTTTCTCTAGCCGGACTGACGCCTGTGGATAGTCTGCACATTGGCGTGCCGGGGATTAAGGAAGCGAAGGTGCGGATGGAATGTGTGTTGGAGCATTGCCTTGAGCTGCCTAATAATGATCTGATTATCGGCAGGATCGTGCAGTTTCATATTGATGAGGAGATCTACGAACAGGGAAGAATTGATCCGGTACAATTAGGGGCGGTAAGCAGATTGGCCGGGAATCATTATGCGGGGATCGGGGAGATTTTTGAGATCGAGAGACCGGTATAATAGGACAGGTTATCATCTGAACAACAAAGCCCTGGCGCAAGCGCCAGGGCTAATTATGTACAAAAAAATATTGCATACAAAGAAATAATATGCTAATGTTATAAGACTGTTGACTACTTTTATTAAAATATATCGGAGGTAACGCATCTTATTTATATCTTAATTATAGCAAAGGGACATCCGGTTTGTCAACCCGCCTGTTTGGGACTATTTCAAGAAAGAGGAGTGATCCGGTGATGGAGAAGGTAAGCAGCTGGGAGCAGGAGCAGGAGTGGCTGGAGCAGGTCAAGGAGAAGCTGAAATCGGGGATCGCAAACCTGGAGCCGGAAGTTGGCCAGCTGAAGGAGCAGGCTACGGACATCCGCCGCAGATTCTGGGAAGAGGTTACGGTCAATACGAGTACGGAGGAGGATTTCGAAGAGAGCTTCTTCACGATCACCCAGCAGGACGCCGTCCTGTCTGAACGGGAACGCAGTCATGCGCGGAAGCTGCGGCAATGGAAGAACATGCAGCGGCTGCTGCCGTCGCCTTATTTTGGCCGGATTGATTTTCACGAGGAGGGTCAGAAGGCGGTGGAACAGGTCTATATCGGAGTGTCTTCCTTCATCGAAGAGGATGGTCTGAGCTTCGTGGTCTATGACTGGCGGACCCCCATTGCGAGCCTGTACTACGACTATCCGCCGGGAAAAGCAGCCTTCGACACACCGGGAGGACGGATTAGCGGAACGATGGAGCTGAAGCGGCAGTACCAGATCCGTGACGGTCAGCTCCGGCATTTGTTCGATTCGAGCGTTACGATCGGAGATGAACTGCTCCAGCAGGTGCTTGGCAAAGGCGCAGATTCACAAATGAAAAGCATTGTCGCCACGATTCAGGCGGAGCAGAACGCGATTATCCGTAACGATACCAGCCGGATGCTTATTGTGCAGGGAGCGGCGGGCAGCGGCAAAACCTCGGCAGCGCTCCAGCGCGTAGCCTATCTGCTGTACAAACACCGGGAGCGGCTTACGGCGGATCAGATCGTATTATTTTCCCCTAACCCGATGTTCAACAGCTATGTGTCTACCGTTCTTCCGGAGCTGGGTGAAGAGAATATGCAGCAGACGACCTTTCAGGAATATCTGGAAACGTGGCTGGGTCGGGATTACCGGATAGAAGATTCGTTCGATCAGATGGAATATGTGCTTACCGCTCAGCAGGAAGAGGGTTATGAAGCCCGTCTCAAGGGAGTCGAATATAAGGCGTCGGAAGCCTTCCTCCGGGCACTTCAGGGTTATGCGCAGTGGCTGAAGCTGGAGGGGATGCTGTTCAAGGACATCTGCTTCCGGGACCGCGTGTTAATCTCAGGAGAGCAAATCAAGAGCAAGCTATACAGCTATGATCTTTCCATTCGTCTGCCTAACCGGATTACGCTGGTGCAGAAATGGCTGCTCGAAGAGCTGACCCGACTGCAAAAGCAGGAGCAGGGAGCCGCCTGGGTAGAGGAAGAGATGAATTACCTTGACAATGACCAATACGCTGAAGTGCACGGTAAGCTCCACAGAGAGCAAGGGGTGTTTGATTTTGCCGAGAAGTACCTCCGTCTGCAAGAAATGCTGGTGCACAAGCGGCAACTGGATGAAGGGGACTTCGATTACGCCGAACGGGAGGAAGAACTGCTAAGCGAGATGATTGTGAAGGAGCAGTTTAGACCGCTGAGACGGGGGGTCAAGAAGTTCACCTTCATCGACATGAACGGGTTATACCGCGGGCTGTTCACTGATGAACGAGCCTACCGGGAGATGACAGGGGAAGCGGGGGTGCCGGAGCTGTGGCCGGAGATCTGCGGGCAGACGAAGGATAAGCTGAGCGGGCAGGAACTTTTTTATGAAGATGCGACCCCGTATTTGTATTTAAAAGAATTGATCGAGGGGGTGCGGACGAACACGCAGGTGCGGCATATTTTTGTGGACGAAGGCCAGGATTACTCCATGTTCCAGTATGAGTTCCTCAAAAAGCTGTTTCCGCGTGCCCGCATGACGGTGCTGGGAGATTTCGGCCAGGCGATCTTCACGCAGGCGACGAATCTGTATGGAAGCAGTTCACCGCTGCTACAGCTCTATGGAGAAGAAGAGACTAGCCAGTTCCTGCTGGTCCGCAGCTACCGCTCGACCTTTGAGATTGTGGAGTTCACGAAGCGGCTGCTGCCCGGCGGCGAGGCGATTGTAGCTTTTGAGCGGAGGGGCCGGAAGCCCGTATTGGCTAAGCTGGGCAATGATGAGTTGAAGGCAGAGCGCATTTTAGAGGATCTCGCGGAGCTTCAGGCTGAAGGCTATAGCTCCATCGCTGTGATTACGAAGACGGCTGACGAGAGTAGAGAAGCTTATGAGATTTTGACTGCCGGAGGGGCTGCCGGGTTGCTTCATATTACCAAGGATACTCCTGCCTTTAAAAAGGGTGTACAGGTGATTCCAGCCTATCTCGCCAAAGGTGTCGAATTCGACGCCGTGTTGATCTACGACGCCTCCCCGCAGACGTATCACAGGGAGAGAGAGCGAAAGCTTTTTTATACGGCATGTACTCGGGCTATGCATCGGCTGCAGCTGTATACGGCAGGGGAATGGACGCCGTTTGTGAATGGGGTAGACGGGGAGTTGTATGAGCAGACAGTAGCTACTCTATAGATCTAAGAAGGCCACTCCAATTTAATGGAGGGGTCTTTGCATGTTGAGCCTGGTTCAACTATGAGAACACAGTGAATGCTCTGTGATATTTTTTTCATATCAAAATACCCGTTAAAAGATATTTCACCTATTAATAGTGATTTGTTACGCTTAAATGGCTATTAAAAGGAGGTAAGAAAATGGAATATCGGAAATTGGGTGAAAGCGGCTTATCGGTTAGTGAGATTGCTTTTGGAAACTGGATTACGCATGGTGCGCAAGTGGATAATGACACCGCCAAAGCTTGTGTCCATGCGGCATTGGACGCGGGAATTACTACATTCGACACCGCAGATGTGTATTCGGACACGAAGGCAGAGACGGTGCTGGGGCAAGTCTTAGCAGGAGTGCGGCGGGAAAGCATCGAGTTATGTACCAAGGTCTATCAGCCTACAGGAACAGGCCCCAATGACCGGGGATTATCCCGGAAGCATATCATGGAAGCTTGTAACTCCTCGTTGAAAAGATTGCAGACGGATTATATAGATGTTTATTATGCCCATAGATTTGACAAGAAGGTATCGCTGGAGGAGACCTTCCTGGCATTCTCAGATCTGGTGCGTCAAGGGAAGGTTCTGTATGTGGGGATCAGCGAATGGACGGCGGAACAGATCACACAAGCTGCGGTTTTGGCCCGGGAGCTGAAGGTACCTCTGGTCGCTAGCCAGCCGCAATATTCGATGTTATGGCGGGTGATCGAAGCGGAGGTTATTACGGCTTCAGAGCGGGAAGGGATCGGGCAGGTCGTCTGGTCACCGCTGGCCCAAGGCATTCTTTCCGGGAAATATCTGCCGAATCAACCGGTCCCGCAGGGGTCCCGTGCTTCGACCTCGGCGGGTTCTCCGTTTTTTGAACGATTGGCTGGCCAGTGGCTGCATACAGAGGTTCTTACGGCGGTATCCCGGCTGTCCTCGCTTGCACACGAAGCGGGGCTGACGCTGCCGCAATTGGCCATCGCCTGGGTGCTGCAGAATCCGCAGGTGTCGTCTGCAATCATTGGGGCATCCAGACCAGAGCAAGTACAAGAGAATGTTAAGGCTTCAGGGGTGCGTCTTGGACCTGATTTGCTGGGTGAGATCGACAGAGTACTGGAGGGACTGGTTGAACGTGATCCTGCGAAGACCGGCTGAATCACTCTGTTCGCGCACCTTTACCTGAAGTTATGGTCTTGTAAAATCTCTACAAAGGCAGAGATGACGGCCTGATTCGTATCCGTTCTCCAGGCAGCATAGAAGGGGACAGGCGGCACCTTGTCTTCAAAGGGTCTGAACACGACTCCGCTGCGCTGGAACACGGAAACCGAAGAAGGGACAATGGAAACCCCGAGGTTCGCTGCTACAAGGTTTACAATGGTATACATTTGCACGGCTTCCTGTACAACCTGAGGATAGACATCATGCTCTGCGCAAAAGCCCATAATAAGATCATGAAAAGGAAGCCCATGCTTACGCGGAAAGAAGATAAAAGGCTCGGCACGCAAAGCGGAGACGGGCAATACCGGCAGTTCAGCCAAGGGATGCTGATCAGGCAATACGGCAACCAGAGTTTCGTTGATCAAGCTGCAATGATTAATATTCTTGGCCGGCTCAATGAAGCGCATGAATCCAATATGGATGGTACCGTCATGCAACGCCTGCCATTGCTGGGCAGAAGTCATCTCCAGCAGGTTCAGCTGTATTTGAGGGAACCTTTGCCGGAAGATTTTGAGCACATCGACCATGATTCCGCCCTCTGCTGAACCGATGAAAGCGATGTTCAAATGTCCAATGATGCCTTGGCTTGCCAGTCGTACAGTTTGAATAGACCGCTCCAGTTGAGCTAAGATCCGGGTGGCTTCCTCCCAAAAAACAGATCCCGCTGGTGTGAGGCGGACTTGACGTTTGTTCCGTTCGAATAGCTTCACACCCAGCTCTTGTTCCAGAGCTTGAATCTGCTGGGTCAACGGAGGCTGTGTCATATGTAATTTCTCTGCGGCACGATGGAAATGCAGCTCTTCCGCAACCGCAATGAAGTATTGTAATTTTCGTATATCCATTGTTGTGGTCCTCTTTTCCTGCAGATAAAACTAGTATAGCATAAGGGGTAGGATCGACATGTATACTGCGAAGCACCGCAGATGAATCTGGGGACAGTCAGATACTATACGCAGATATCCGCCGGGACACACGGCCTTCGACACACCGTGAGGACGGATCACCGGCACGATGGAGCTGAAGCGGAGGGATTAGTAATTTGATTGAAATGTAAATTGTCGAAAAAGTTAGAAATATGTAAATATAGGTATATACAAATTTCTAAAAAAGTAGTAATATTCTCCTGTGAAATAATTACCATGGGGGGATTTGGAATGTTTGCAATGGGGCTAATTGGTGGTATTACTGGTATTATCGCCTCACTCTTAGCGATGGCTATCGGAGGCGTTGATGCTGCTTTTTCGGATAGTGGGACTTCAAGTATTACAGGGTTGGCAGTTTCTGCGTTACTATTCAGTATTTTGGGAATAGTTGGTTCTGCGTTCTCTAAAAGTAAGCCAAAACTAGCTGGATATCTTATGTTGGTTAGTGGTGTAGCTGGGGCAATCAGTATTTCGTTGTTCTACGTTCTTTCAGGAGTACTACTTATCGTGGCTGGATTCATGGGAGTTTTAAGTAAGAAGAAAGCTGGAAATTCCACAGTTCCTCCTGTATTTGAATAAGTACAGAACAATTGTAGAAATTTAAATTTATAAATTATACAGTTTGAATTTTTTTTAAAAAAGCCTATCAACCAGTTAAGGTTGGCAGGCTTTTTTCTTTTTGTAATTAGGACCTATCAATCTTTTACCTCTGATCTCCAGCAATATCCGGATCTCACGTAAAGTGAGAATATTGACATTCTTTATGTCTTACACTAAACTGTAACCAATACAGTGAACTGTAACAAAAATTTCGTAAGGAAGGAGAATCCAATGAATACCTACACCGCGAAGCAAGTGGCTGAGGTGTTACAGAATGAAGATCCGCAGATGAATCTGCGGACGGTCAGGTACTATACGCAGATTGGAATGCTGCCGCCGCTGGAACTGGTGGGCAATAAGAGGGCGTATACAGATAGTCATTTGTATTATTTACGGGCGATCCTTGTATTAACCAGGAGCGGCGAGACGCTGGCCTCGGCCCAAGAGAAGTTAGCCGGACTGACGATGGACGAAATCATGAAGCTGGGCGATAACCTGCGGCTCTACCAATCGGATCAGATGCTCCAGAGTGAGATGCATGTTGTTAGTGAGGATGTCATTCTCTCCGTTAGTCCGCGCATCTCAACGGCGCTGAAGGAGAAGATGCTTGAGACGATTACTAGACTACTTCAAGAGGAGGGACAGGTATGATCCAAATGCGTTTTGCAAAATCTGCTATAGAGCAGGAAGAGGGGATGATTCATCTCTGGCTTCAGATCGCGCCGCCCGGCGGGGTGCAGAATGCCCGCTTACAATTAATCCTTCCGGCAGGGCTTCACCGGTCCCCTAATCTGAATGGTGCTGTTGAAGACAGCAGTGGGAGAATATGGATTGACGATACGCAGTCAGTAACGGACCTGTACGTTGAAATCTTCACCAGGGAGCCGGTCCCTTGCGGGGAGTATAGTCTGGCGGTTGAATTGTCTTACACGGATAGGGATGGAACCGGTACCAGTGTTAAGCAGGTGATTCCACTGAAGGTCGTGTCTGAGGAGGAGTCGGTGGAGATTCATACCGATGAGGAAGTGGTGCGCAGAATTAAAGAACTGCGACTTCCACAAGACAAAAGTGAGCTGAATGAGTATAACGAATACACCCCGGCCAAGCTAATCAGGCTTGATTCCAACGCTATGTCGGAATGGGAGAAGAAATACCGCGTGGAAGGGGCTAAGATCGAGAGTATATGAGAACCCAATTACTATTATTCATTATCACCGGAGCCAGCGGAGTAGGTAAAACCACGGTCATGCACGAGCTGAGGAAGCAGATGCCGGAATTTGTGCTGTTCAGTACGGATGATGATAACTTCGGAAGCACGGGGAAGAAGCTGGAGTATCAGGACCGGTATAATGTGCTGTTTCATTGTGCGCGTGCCGTTGCGTTGTCGGGAAGAGGGACGATTATTTGCGGGACGATGATGCCCTGGGACGCCAAGAAATGCGATGTTTATGATGCTTTCAGTGAAGTGCACTTTATTAACCTGCATTGTGACGATGCCACCCGAAATGCCCGCCTGCGGGGCCGGGAGGATGCAGCGACCTGGACAGAGGATATGCTCAGGCAGCACGAGGAATTCGCGCAGTGGCTGCTGGACCATGCAGATACGGAGTATTATCCGCCGATGCCTACTTTTGACTCCACTTCTACACCTCCGGCCGCGCTGGCGGAACAGATCAAGGAGTATATTAAGGAAAAATGGAAGGGTAGCACGGGAATTGTCTCTTAGGTGAATAAATCTGCGGTGTATAGGATGGTTTACTTTCTATTCGTGTGTAAAAGCTTAAGGCCATCCCGGCAGGGATGGCCTTTGAACTATTTTAGGTTATCCCACAGCGCCTGGAATGCACCGGACTCAACCTCGAAGAATACGGGAGCCGCACCGTAACGCACGAGCCCCTGACCGAATAAGGTCAGCTCCACCCGGGCCTTGTTATCCAGCTCCAAGTAGATAATCTTGCGGTCTTCGCTGTCATAGATGCCTTGCTCTGTCAGCGGTTCCGCTGCCAGCGGCTTCGCAGTCATGAGTGCTGCGAGGAAGCCGTCCCGTGCTGCCCCTTCCGGCAGCGGCAGGTACTGCTGCTGGCCGTTATTCCAGCTGCTGAAGCTCTCCCACTTGGCAGAGGCGATGTGGCCTTCGAGATTCAGCTTGCCGAACAGATCGGCGCCGCTGTTAATCGTAATGCCATTCGTGTGTTCGTACAGCTCCGCGAACACCTGGCCGTCAGCCTCCGTATAGGACATGACCATGAACCCGGAATCATAACCCTTGACGGCATAGATATCTGTTTCACCAATGTTCGAGGCCAGCTCGGTATACTGATCCTTGCCGCTCCATTCGTCGATTCCGCTGGTCGTGCGGCCCAGCTTCTCACCGCGTAGTGCGGCGGCATCGGCCGCATCAATGCGGGTCGCGGCTTGCGTATAGATATTACCTTTGTATACGACAAGTCCGACCATATCTACTGCAACGCCGGTACTCTTATCCGGCAGCTCGATCTTGGGAATGACTACCCCTGCGGAATTGCCCGGTGCAGGCGTGCCTGGATCTACCTGGGCCACCTGACCCGGGGCAGACGTTCCATTCAGCTTCTTCATAATGTCCGGTCCGGCCAGACCGATTCCGGCAGCAACCAGCAAGCTTGCTGCGAGATAGGCCATTCTACGCGGACGGCGTTTCTGTTCCATTTTATTGACCAGTCCTTGCTTCATCGTTTCATTAGATTTCATAGTATCCACCGCTTTCTTGTATGTTGTCCGAAATTGTTCTTCCTTCACTCCGGTTCCGCTCCTTCCAGCTCCAGTTTTAACAGCTGCCGCCCCCGCTGTAGTCTCATCTTCACGGCAGACTCGCTGATCTGCAGAATCCTGCTGATCTCCTGGATGGGGTAATCCTCGTAATAATACAGATGAATCACAGCCTTATACTTCACCGGCAGTGCCAGCACGAGCTGCAGAATAGCCAATTCCTCGGGGTTATCGGACGTTACCGGCTCCACGCCTTCGAGCTTGACCTCGCGCTTGCGCCAGCCTCTGCCCAGCAGATTCTTACAATGGTTGGTAATGACACGGATCAGCCATGCTTTCTGATGTTCGTCATCCTTGAATACTGGAGCTTTCTCCATCAGCTTGATGAAGGTATCCTGAGTTGCTTCTTCGGCATCCTGGCGGCTGCCCAGATGAACCAGGGCAATCCTGTACAGCATTTCAGCATAGACTTCGTAACTTTGTATCACATGATTGCCCGGCCGGGTCATGGGTTGCTGCATGAGGTTATGCCCTCCTTTATCTATAACACCCTTTAGGACGGCATTCGGTCACATTTTGTTTCCGGTAAATTGTAATTGCTGCATTCCTGTTGCCCGGCGCACAAAAAACAGGGGAGGAAGAAGTCCTGAGACTTCCTCCTCCCCTGTGACAGAGGTCATATGAAGCGACTGCACATCCGGTCACTTATCTATTCAGGCCGTGCTGCGGTTATTCGGGGGTTCCCTGGGTCACCCCATGCACATAAGTCTTCCAAGGGGAATCCAGCGCCCCTTGCCCCGGATTATAGGTGAAGGAGTACTCCACGGTATCGCCTTGCTGTAGGTTATTTACCGCATAGGTATAATTACCGTTACCCACAGAGGTCATAGCCACGTTCTGCTGGCCGCCGTTGTTGATTTTGTAATGCAGGTCGGCGAAGGTAGCGCCGTTCACGTAGAAGAGCAGGTTGTTTCCAGTTTTTTTGAGGCCGCGCACCTGATCGCCGATCACAATGACCGCCGGAGAAGGTGCGGTCACGGTAATGGTGCTGCTGGCTGTTTTGTTACCGTCTGCTGTTGTAGCCGTTACGGTTGTTGTACCTGCGGCCAGCCCGGTGACGAGACCGCTCTGGCTTACAGAGGCGGTATTACTGTTCGCAACGCTCCAGGTAACCTGCTTGTTGGTCGCACCGGACGGCGCCACATTGGCGGTCAGTTGGACGTTCTGTCCGGTCTGAACCTGGGCATTAGCAGGAGTGACGGATACGCCGCTGACGGAGACGTTGCCCGGATTACCCGGATTGCCGGGATTCCCGCCGCCGCTGCCCTCCTTGTACACCCGTACATAATCTACCAGCATCGTTGCCGGGATATCGGATGGGGCGGGGGAGAGCCCGCCGTCGAAATGTCCGCCGACCGCCAGATTCATAATCAGGTAGAAAGGCTGGTCGAACGGGGCGTTCGGATTGTTCGGTGCAGCAACGGAATACCACTGCGCTCTGTTGACCTTGAAGAAGAATTTGCCGTCCACATACCACTTGACGTTGTCTGCTTCCCAGACCATGGAATACACATGATAGTCATTGGCAAAAGTCTGGCCCTGCGGGAAATGATATTCACCGGCAATATACTTATTCACAGGCCATTGTCCGCCGAAGTGTACGGCGCCGCTGGTCGTGCCGGGAAGCCGTCCCTTGGCTTCCATAATATCAATTTCACCGGAAGCCGCCCATGCCCCGTAAGCGGCATCCTTCGGCAGCATCCAGAGTGCGGGCCAGATCCCGTTGCCTGTCGGCAGCTTGGCACGGATATCTACTCTGCCGTACTGGAAGGACATATGATCCTTGGTGTTGATTTTGCCGGAGGAATATTGTGCGTAACGGTTCGGGTCCTGCGGGAAGGACTTCGGATCGTTCTTGGCCCGGATATTCAGTTGTCCGTTCTGGACAAATACATTCTCGGTACTATTCGTATAATGCTGCAGCTCGTTATTCCCCCAGCCCCAGCTATTGGGGTCATTCGTAATATAGTAGCCTTGTTCATAATTCCATTTGCCGGTATCGAGCGTGGTCCCGCTGAACTCATCCTGCCAGAGGAGGTTCATGCCTGCGACAGCCGGGTCTGACGGGGTTCCCAGCGTAATATCTTCCTGGTCGCTCTCATCCGGTCGAGGAGCATTCGGATTGCCGGTGAAGGTGTAATAGACATAATTGCTGCCGACATTTCCTCCTTGCTGCCCGTTCAGCGGATAGCCGATGCGGATCTCCATATTTACCTGGATCGGCTGGAACCACAGTCCGTAGACATGATCGGCCCAGTAGCCCCACTGGTTGGCGGCGGACATATTGTTGTAGCCGTTACCGGCGTAGACGAATCCGCTCTGGCCGGAATTGCTCAGATCCACCCACTGGCCGCCGGTTTTGATCTGATAGACGAATTTGCCAAGCTCGGTGCCAATGGGTGCGCCCCCGTCAATCTTAGGCAGGGGGAAGCCGATGGAGCCGCTGTTATCTGCGGTGTAAGCCGTGCCGTCATAGGCTGTCAGGACATATGAATTACGGACCGGCTGATTGAAGGTGATGGTATAGACGAGACTGGCGGAGGAGGTCTTCGAGGCCAGCTTGACGTTGATGGATTCGGTAACGGTGAACCAGTACCCGCCGCCCCCCTCGGTGAACTGGCCGAAGTTGCTGTCATAGATCCAGCCGCTCGCTGCATTGTTGTCAATGTCAATCCAGGTGCTGCTGCCCACCGGCTTCACGAATACTTTGAGATCATCTGCCACGGCTTCATAAGTTAAGGCCGGATCATTGTTGAAGGTGGGGTAGGTGAAGCCTGCACCGCCCGTAAAGCCTGCTGTAATCTGCGGCCCTTGGGTAGGTGCCATTGCGGAGATCGTGGTTGTGTTCAAATTCTGAAAAGCAAGGGTGTAGTTCAGCGTAACTGCATTATTCGCTTTGGAGTAGAGCTGGATTTCGGTTGTCGCCGAGAGGGTGAACCAGTAGCCGTTCTTCCCGCCGTCGCTCCAGTGCCCCCAGTTCTGGTTGTAGACGTAACCGCCTGCGCTGTCGATGTCTACCCAGTTGCCATTTACTTTCACTTTGACGCCCACATCATCCGACACATCACTCCAGGTGGCCGAGCCACCGTTGAACACAGGCATAACGAAGCCATAGCTCGCTTGCCCGACGCCGGATTTGGAGATTACAGGACCGTCTGCCGCTGAGAAATAAGTCATGGAGCTAACCGTTACACCCGCTGCGTCCGCCTTCTGAATTCTCGATGCAGGCAACAGGCCGGTGCCGGCCAGCATCACCATAACCAGGAACACACTGAGTACCTTCTGCATAAATCCGTGATCCCTAAGCTGAAGTCGTTTCATACTTGCCCTCCTTTAATTAAATGGTAGTGAAGGTAACCGCTTACATATGAGAGAACATCTTTATTCTATCGAATCTTATATACCGCTAAAAGGGACAATCTTTTTTGTTATGACCCAATTTTTTGTGTTCTACCGTTTGCTCTGCTGAAAACCCTAGCCTGCGAAGCAAGGAACATCTCCTCGCAATAGGCTGGCGCAAGGCGGATGGGCCGAAGGTATGCGAAAACAAACATGTCTTTCAAGGCACAACTCCTGCATGAAAATGAGCAGCGCGCCTAAAAACAGAACGTCGTCTGTTCATCTATTTAACAAATTTTAACGGAAAACCGAACAAAATTAGACCGGGTGGTAGCGTAGGCCGAATGTAATCGGAAAACCGAACATAAGTGGCCAGCGCGAGGCGTATGGGCTGAATGTACGCTCATGTTTTTGGAGAATGAACTGGGGATTCCGCTTAAACAGCGGAGCATCCACCCAAGTGCTCACGTTGATCTTACCTCAAAATCGTGGTTGTCCCGGTAATCTTCTTCCCGTTCCAGCTTCCGGCGGGTCAGCAGACGGTATTCGGTGGGCTGCATATTCATGGCTTCGCGGAAGGCCCGGGTGAAGCTTTTGTAACTCTCATACCCGACCATGGAGGCAATCTCCAGGATTCTTTGGTCGGTCTCGGCCAGCAGGCGCCGGGCTTTGTCCAGCCGCACATCACGCAGGTATTCGGCGAACCCCTTGCCGATATTCTTCTTGAACTGGTTGGAGAAATACGCGTAATTCAGCGAGACATGGTTGGAGACCATGGCCAGATCCAGCGGCTTGTGGTAATTCTCGTGGATGAACCGGATCGCCTCGTTCAAGTCCTGGGAGCTGCGGTAGCTGCACTTGTAATCGTAGTAGAACTGGTTCAGCCGCAGGAGCTGCTGCTGCAACGCCTGAATGTAATCGCGGATGCCGGGATAATCGAACAGGTTGCGCAGGCACTGGAGGTCGAGCGCTTCTTCGCCCATATATGGACGGATGACACGCTCATACTCCTCCATCATCTGAACGACGGCACGGCACAGCTGCTGGGTGTAGCGGATATGGTAACGCTGCAGCACATCCTTGTGGAAGAGACCCGAGATCCCTTGGGCAATGCTGCCGCTGTTCTTGGTGCCGGTCAACTGGAACAGGGCATACAGCTCCTCATAAGGAAGCTCCCATTGCTGCTCCAGCCGCTCAATGTGCCGGGGGAGAAGGCAGCGCTTCTCCGGAAAAAGGAAGCTGTGGCGGTATAGCTCAACTCCCTGCGTATAGCTGCCCGGCAGGCTTCTTAATCCCTGCTGCGGGCCGGTCATGGCGGTGATAACTTCAACCTGCTCAGCGGTGAGCGCAGCCGGGAAGACATCAGGATCAACGGCTGCATCCACCGCCAGAATGAGATAAGGACGGTGCTGGAGACAGATACAGCCCTGTCTGCCGTACACACGATAGGCAATGGATTCTATGCTATGGCTGCTGCTGGCCCCCGGCTGGTTAATCCACAGCTCCTCGCGCAGCAGGCAGAGGCGGTAGCTGCGCCACAGCTCCGTGTTCTGCTGCTCGGTCTCCGCAATCCAGGTCTCATCTCCCGCCGCACCCTGCATATACATGCGCAGCTCCTTGCGGTCCGCCTCCCGGGCCAGACGGGAGAGCTGTTCGAGGCTGCTGGAGAGCGACCTTCGCGTCTCTATCTCCTGCCAGACATGCTCCACCGAGGCTTGCAGATCCTCGCGCTTCACGGGCTTAAGCAGATAACCTTTGGCCCCCAGCCCGATGGCCTTCTGGGCATAGGCGAAATCGCTGTAGCCGCTAATAATCAGGTAATCCACTGTCAGTCGTTCCTGACTGGTCTGCGCCATAAGCTCCAGGCCATCCATGTCCGGCATACGGATATCAGTAATTACGAGCTGGATGCTGTGCTGGCGCAGCAGCTCCAGTGCTTCGATTCCATTGGCAGCGCTGTAGATATGGCCGGGCTGCAGCGGGAACTGGCGCAGCATCGCCTGCAGCCCGTCGCGGATATGCTTTTGATCGTCCACAATCAGAATGTTGATCATGTCTACCAACCTCCAAGATTCACATTTTCCCAGGGCAGCCGTATGGTTACAGAGGTATAGGCTCCTTGTATGCTGTCGATCCAAAGACCAGAATCGGTGCCGTAGTGCAATTGCAGGCGCTTATGTACATTCTCCAGCCCCAGGCCGCTATTGCTGCTGATAATCGGTGTGTCCGAATGGCCGAGCAGTACAGACTGCAGACTGTCCAGCATCAGCGGATCTACTCCGGCACCGTCATCACGGATCTCGATCAGCAGCAGGCTGTCCTTCTCTACACGTACCGAAATGCCGATATGAACACTGCCGCCCGAGGGGGCCGCATGGTGTACGGCGTTCTCGACGATGGGCTGCATGCACATTTTGGGAATATTATAGCGCTGCACTTCAGGGGGGAGATCCGCCGCGAGTTCAATATTTCCGCCCTCCATGAAGTTGATGAACCGGATGTAGCTCTGAATGTTGGCCAGCTCTTCACCGAGGGTAACAGTGTCGCTGCGCCACATCATGCTGTAACGCAGCAGTGAACCCAGCGACACCAGGGCACCGGCAATCGCAGGCTGCCGCTCAACCTCCGCGCGCATTCGGATTGACTCCAGTGCGTTGTACAGGAAATGGGAATTAATCTGTGAGTGCAGGGAGTGGAGCTGGGCGTTCTTGGCGATTAGCTGCTTATCCACGACCTGGGTCATCAGGCGCTGGATTTCGTCCAGCATATTATTGTAGCTGACCGCCACGTAGTCGATCTCGTCACCGGTTTCGTTCTCCCGGAGTCCCGTATCAATCTTGGCATCGAGCTGGCCCCTGCGCACCTTGCGCATGGAGACCAGCACCTTCTCCAGCCGGCGGAAGATCCGCCGGGTCATCCGGGAGACGAGCAGCAGCATCAGCAGCAATACACAGGAGGTGACGGTGATCACGATCAGGTACCAGTTCCGCGGGCCCTGCATCATCACCTGGCGGGAGGCGATATCGACCACATAGGCGTTCAGCGGAGCAATGTAACGATACAGCGCATAGTAGGTCTGATCCCCGGAATGAATCTTGATCGGGGTCTTCTGCTCCAGCACCTCCAGTTGCTCATGAACCCCGGTCAGGATGTCGTCCAGCTTCTCCCCGGCCTTCTGTGGGAACTCATGCCCCGGGAGGTATACATTGCGGGAAGCATCCGAGCCGTCCATGATCACCGTGAAGAAATCCCGCCCGCTGTCTTCCAGCAGATCGCTGAAAAAAACACTGTGTCTGGCGCGGATCTCCATAATGGTCGGGAGCTTCTGCTGCTGGCCCTGAAGCCGCACCAGCCTGTAGTAAGACAACGTATCACTGCCATCCCGGAAGGAGAAAAGCCTGAAGGCGGCGCCGCCTTCATCGCGGAGCGTCATCCAGTAATCCTGCGGCCGGAACTTGGAATAATGATAGATTTCCGGCCAGATCTCATATACCTTGGGGTTATCGACATAGAAGCTCAGCGAGCTGATCATCTCATGGCTTTGAATAATATTGTGCATTTGCTCATACTGGTTCTGCTTGAATTTCACGAGCCGCAGACCCTCTCCGCGCATATTGGAGTGAATGAAATCCACAAATGCCTTTTGCGTCAGGGCAGTCGCGGAAGCGTTCTCAAGAATGTCCATCCGGCTGCGCAGCCGTTCGTTCAGCCGGGCGACATGATTGCTGCCTTCCGCCATGGCTTCCTTGTAGAGCTGACTCTCCTGGGTGCGGATGAACAGGAAGGAGACCACAATGGCAGGGATGGCAATCATCAGGCTGAAGGCCAGGAAGAGCTTTTGCGAGATGCGGGAATTGCGGTATAGCCGCCTTGCTGTTGTCAGCGTAGCCTTCATCTGGAATCCCTCCCATCCCAGTAATATAGCACAGATTACCAATCGGCTGGTAGGCCATAAGGCATTGCAGCCTGAGGCGGATTCCTTTCTAAGCAGGGAATACCGGCCGCCCTTCCGGCCGCCGGTACACAGTAGGTTATAGGGGGTATTCCTTTTCCTTATTCCGCCATTTTGGCCTTGCGGGCATCCAGCTCCGTCTGGCGGAACTCCATGACCTGCGCGAAGCCGTAGCTGTCGCGGCGGGAGAGGAAGCTCTCGAAGATTTTGTCAAAAGCCGCTTCGTCCTTGGCCGTAATCAGCTCAGGCAGCACTTCCTCCCAGTTCTGGGAGATGCGTGACCAGGCAACCGCCACCTCGGAATCGCCCAGCGGGTCAAGCCCCTTGTAGATCCCGCTGTCGATATCGGCCTGTGCATTGGCGAAATCCTCCATCTGCTTGATCACAGGCGCTTTCTCCGGTCTCCACTGGTTGACGATAACCGGATTGCGCATCATCCAGTACGTATCCAGAATGCCGTATTCCTTCTCCAGCTTCTCGATATTGCTGCCCAGCATGTCTGCGAATTCGGCCTTCAGCTGCGGCTTGCCGTCCACGTTATCCCAGGTTTCGCCTTCCTTGCCGAGGAACAGGTCACGCTGGCCTTCTTCGCTGGCGAGGTAGGTCAGGAAGCGGATCGCCCGCTCCGGGTTCTCAGTGGACTTGCTGATCATCGTCACCATCCAGCCGTCCATGTTGCCGGGGAACAGCTTGGCGCTGTCGCCCTTACTGTTCTGTGGCCCGTCAACGGCGATGTAATTGGAGTCCGGATTTGCGCCCGCAGCCAGCATCGGATTGACCGCCGTCATGCCGGTCCATTCGCGGATCATCATGAAGTAGCGGGCGTTGTTCGTTTTCTCTTCCACCTGAGTATCGGAATCGACCAGGAAGTCCACATTAATCAGTCCGCGCTCGTAAGCGGTGCGGAAGGTTTTGAGCCAGGCAATATAATCGGGATCGGTAATACGGTCATACACTTTGCCATCCTTCTCATGCGGAACCGCCAGCAGATTCTGGAGGTATTCCGTCATCCCGTAAGGCACATTCCCCTGGGCGAAAAAGGGGCTGATCGGCTGGCCCTTATACTCGGGGTACTTATCCTTCAGCAGCTGCAGCGCACCCAGGAAGCCTTCCGGGGTACTGAGGTCCGGCTCACCCATCTCCTCGTACAGATCCTTGCGGACCAGGAAGGTCTGGTTGGCTGCGGTCATACTGGTCTCATGCATCAGATTGGGGCTGTAGGAATCATTCGGAACCCCGTAGGTGTTGCCGTTCTCCTGCCGGTACCACTTCAGCGTACCGTCTCCGGCGACCTTGAAGAAGTAGGGATCGTACTGATCGGCCAGTTCATTGAGCGCATAGACATGATCGCCTTCCCACAGCTTTTTGACCGCAGTCTCCCAGGAGCCCATGCTGATCAGGTCCGGCAGCTTGCCGGAGGTCATCATCAGCGTGATTTGCTCATTCGCTTCACCGGAGGGAACCTCCAGCTTGACGTTGACGCCTGTTTTCTCCGTGACATATTTGGAGGCGAGGCTCTCGCCCCAGGTGTGGGCATACCAGTTCGCGCCAACGAACCAGGTTAGATCTACCGGGCTGGTATCGAGCTTCCAGGCAGGCTCATCACCGTTCAGCTTGGCTTCGGCCGACGGCGAGGGCGAGGCTTCAGCCTGCGGTGCAGCCGTTGGGGTATTCTCCTTGCTTGCAGAATTGCTGCTGCAGGCGGCCAGCGTTAACGTTAAGGTTACGGCCAGCAGAGCGGCTAAGACGGGCCTTACAGGTTTGCTTTTCACGTAAGAATCATCCTTTCGGTATGGTGTAGAATGCTTCATTGCCGCTACCCCTTAATCGCGCCGATCATCACGCCCTTGACCAGATAACGCTGAATGAAGGGGTAAAAGATAAGGATCGGCAGCGTGGCCACCATCATCGAGGCGAACTTGATCGAATTGCCTGGCAGCCGGGCACCGAATTGGGCCATCGCCTGCTGCTGCATGAAGGACATGGAGTTCTCGGCGATGATTTTGTACAGCATCGTCTGCAGCGGGAGCAGCTCCTGAGAATGAATGTAGATGACGCCCTGATAATAATCATTCCAGTGATAGACCGCAGAGAAGAGGGCGATGGTGGCAATGACCGCCATGCTGTTAGGCAGTACAATCCGGAACAGCACGCCGTAATCCGAAGCGCCGTCTACCTTGGCGGATTCCTCCAGGCTGTCCGGAATAGTGCGGAAGAAGCTCATAAATATAACCATATTGAAGAAAGTATACATCGACGGGATAATGAACACCCAGAAGCTATCATACAGGCCCAGCTTCGTCATGAGAATGAAGGAGGGAATCAGCCCGCCTGAGAACAGCATCGTAATCAATGAGATTTTGAGATACAGCTTGCGGCCCATTAAGTTGGCCTTGCTCATTCCGTAAGCAACGATTGCAGTGAACAGCACATGCACTACCGTTCCGATTACCGTACGCAGCGTTGTGATGTAGAAGCCGTTCATCAAGGTTCTGTCGTTAAAAGCAACACTGTAGCTGGCGAGCGACAGCTCTTTGGGAAACCAGTTGACGGTACCCAGCGAAGCCTGCGCCGGTGAATTCAGCGAGTTGACGAGCACGAACCACATCGGGTACAGCGTCAGGAAGCAGACTGCCAGCATCAGCAGGGTGTTGATAAGCTCAAAAGCGCCAATCCGCCGCAAACCTCCGCGTCTTGCCATGAATCTGTTGTCTCCTTTCCAGGTGGAGTCGGGTTAAAAAATACTGTCCCCGGTTAACTTCTTGGACGTCTGATTGGCTAACAGGAGCAGCCCCAGCGCGACAATCGAACGGGCAAACAGGACAGCGGTGGAGAAGGAGTGACGCCCGGAGACCAGCCCCATGTTATAGATGTAGAGGTCCAGACTCTCCGCCATCTTCATGTTCATGTTGTTCTTCAGCATGAAGATCTGCTCAAAGTTGCTGCCGAGTATTCCGCTGACGGCGAGGATGAACAGAATCGCAATCGTGGGGCGGATGCTCTGAACCGTGATATGCCACATCCGTTGCCAGCGGTTCGCTCCATCCAATTCGGCTGCCTCATACAGCCCCGGATCAATGCCGGCTATGGCTGCTATGTAGATGATGGCACTCCAGCCGGTCTCCTTCAGCGTATCGGTGAAAAAGGTAATCCACCAGAAGTACTTAGGGTCGCTGTTAAACAGGATCTCCCGGTCCTGAAGCCCCAGAGCCATCATCAGCTGGTTGATTACACCGCCCTCGCCCAGCCAGTTGAGTGCGATGCCGCCGAAGATCGTCCAGGCAATGAAATGGGGCAGGTAAGAGATGGTCTGCACCGTACGCTTGAACCGGAGACTGCGGATCTCATTCAGCAGCAAAGCGAAGAAAATAGGGATGGGAAAACCCAGCACGAGCTTGATCGTACTCATGCCGAGGGTATTGCGGATCGAACGCCAAAACCGGTCATCTGTGACGAAATCCTGAAAATGCTTCAGACCGACAAATGGAGACTCCAGCATGGGCTTGGCGATGCTGAAGTCCATAAAGGCAATGATCAGCCACAGCATAGGGACGTAACAGAAGATGAACATCCAGAGGATGCCCGGGATCACCATGCTTTGCAGCTGCCATTGCCTGAGAAGCGCTTTCATTTGTTCCGTTCTCGTGTGGAACATATCTTGTGCCCCCTTCCTCTATCATCGTATGAGAAAAGGGCAGAGGAAAAAAGGCCATGATTATTGACCCTATCCCAATTTTTTGGATTCCGCCCACGGGGGCCGGAAATTCATTATGCTGTGATTAAACGGAAGGAGTGTGCAGTGGATGAACAAGCTTGTATGGGAGCAGGATTTCACAAGTGAAGCGGCGGATTTGAAGCTCTGGAACATTCGCCTGGGTAACGACCTGCTGGACAATGACGGGAATCCCGTATTTCCGGGCTGGGGCAACGGGGAGCAGCAGTTCTATACAGGGCATCCGGGGAATCTGTCTATCGGAGAGGAAGGATTGCAGCTATGTGCGCGCTGCGAAGTGACGGAGCAGGAGGGGCGGAGCTTCGCGTATACCTCGGCACGGCTGGATACGAAGGACCAGTTCTCTTATTGCTACGGCAGGCTGGTCGTGCGCGCCAAGCTGCCGGTAGGGCAGGGGCTCTGGCCTGCCATCTGGCTGCTTCCGCAGGATCAGGCTTACGGCCCTTGGCCTGCTTCCGGTGAGATCGATATCCTGGAGGCGAAGGGACGTCTGCCCAGGCACATAGCGGGAACGCTGCACTATGGGCCGGATCTGGAGCATAAGGTCGTGGAAGAGTTCACCCATGAGCTTGAGCGCGGAACGATTCATGAATTCCGGGAGTATGCACTGGAATGGGAGGAAGGCTCCATAATGTGGCTGGTAGACGGGCACTGCTTCGCGGAGCGGCGGCTGGAGCCGGGTGTTATGCCGTTTGATCAGCCGTTCTATCTGCTGCTTAATCTTGCTGTAGGCGGGTGGTACGATCCGGTCGCGGTAGATGAAGCTGCGCTGCCTGCGGTAATGACGGTGTCGAGCATCCGGCTGTATCAGAGCTAAGGACAATCCCTCAGATCCCGGCAAAAATATCATTCAAGCGCTCCCAGTTGGCCGCGATCCAATGATTCTCCTGACGGAAGCGGACGAGCGGAGGGAATTCATCCTGCTGAGGCACAGCAATCCATTCGGCTTCCTTCCACCACGTTAATTTCAGTGACCGGATGAGTGTACTTGCAGGCAAGGGGGTATATTCACGGTAGCCCGTCACGAAGGCACGTACCCGGTCCAGCCCGATTCCGTCCTCAGATAACGCGCAGGAGAGGATCGGCCGGGCTATATCAAACTCCGGATAGACGAAATGCAGCCGGTCGAAATCAAGGATCGCCGCCACCTGATCTGCCCTGAACAGCATATTATCCACGAACAGGTCCCGGTGCCCCCAGCCCCGTTCGCAGTCCGCGAAGATGCCAGTGTCCATCCGGTCGATGATCCTCCGCTGAAGCTCAAGCGCTGATAGAGTATCCTCGCTCTGCCGGGCGGTGGCCTGGAGATAGCGTGCCTCCCAGTTTCTCACCATAGACGCCTGGCTGCGGACCTCCCAGTACAATGGCAACGAAGCAGGCTGTGCGTTCAGCACCTTGTGCATCCGGCCGACTACCCTGCCTAGGGCATACATCTGCTGCTCGGTTGCCGAGCCTGGCGCAATGCTGTCACCGTCACACAGGTTCATCAGGACATACCGTTCCTGTGAAGGCGTTCTCAACACATAATTCCCCTGGTGCGAAAATAGCTTCGGAACAGGAAGGCCTTCCAGGTACAGATGATCCTGATGGCTTAAGGAGACCTCCAGTCCGCGGGTGAGGGGTTCAGGGTAACGGATCTTGCTGTACTGCTTCACGAACAGACGGCCATGATCACTGTCCAGCCTCCATTTCAGATTCAGGAAGCCCTGATCGATCTGGACCGCTTCAGTGACATGCACTTCGAATTGTTCTGCCATGGAGCCCAGGATTTCATCCCGGATTCTTGCGGCGGTGTCTGACATACAATATCTCCTCACCGGGGTAATGTAGGGGCTGGGTTAGCGAAGTCTTCACACTAGTGTAATCTCTGTAATGCTGAAAGAGACAGGGTTATAGGAATGAAAAAAAAGAGCGCAATAGACCTCGCTTCCTTGGTGGAGACGTCAGCCTGCCAGCGGCAACCGGATAAAGCTCTTCATGCGGGGAAAGGGATGGACTGCCGGGCTTTTGCATCGTTTCCAGCGACGCGGATAATTCCTTAATCATTACTCGCATATCCTCAAGCTCTGCACGCTGCTGGAGCAGCTGTACCGAAACGATCTCGCTCGCTTTTTGATCCAGTGCATGTTCAATATACTCGATCCGGGACCATATTTTATTCATAGGGTCACCGTCTGTATATAGGCTTGGATTCTCATACAGCGAGCCCTTTGGCAGCTTGTCGTTCGTGAGATCCGGATCTATGCCTTCCAGTGCTTCCCCCTGATTAATACGGTCTTTAATATGATTGAGCTGGCAGATTTGCTGCTCCGAGAAGGTATAATGTCCAAGACGGTCCTTTGGAAAGAAATCGGGGAACATGGCCGCCCAGCGTTTGATCGTAGTCTGGCTAACGGACAGCAGCTCCGCAGCTTCCTTTGTTTTCAGAATTTCCAATTCAATCCCTCCAGTGTAGTAGTCTTCTATGAGTAATTCGTTATTCTTCGGCGGCCCCCTGCACAGGTGACAAAGGAAGTGCTGATTCGCCAAGCAAAGTGGAATTACGACTATTCTTGCTCTCTAGAGAGCAGTGAAATACTTACATTGCTGAGGTAGAATCTATAACAAAGAAAAAGCTTTCCATAACCCCTTCCGGGTAATTATGAAAAGCTATCTTTAGCTCATTACAGACATTGTGCTGATCTGACTTAAGGGAGAAGGCAGTTTATAGCAGGGACAGCTTGAACTTGAAGGTATACGGACGGTTGGCAGGCAAAGTGAACTGCTCATGGGTTGGTGCCCCCCAGCTGTCGTCGCCGCCCACGCCCATTTGCTTGTAATTGACACGCAGCACGGTCTTGTCAGAGGCAGGCAGCTTGTAGCCGTGGTCGCTGGCTTCAAGCTCGGCCGGAGACCAAGGAAGCGCACCAACTTCAAGCGGTACTGCGCCTTCCACGGATAATCCGTGTCCTTCGCGTCCTGCGGTGACGGAAGCATACCGGACATCTGTCTTGTTGCCGCATTCCTGAGGGCGGAGGTAATCCGTGAACTGCTCACTGACCTTGCCTGTGTAGAGCCCCAGCGGAGCTCCGGCCTTACGGTCCCAATAGTTCTCATGCGGCCCGCGGCCATACCAGGAGATCGTGTCCAGGCTGCTGTCCAGCTCGAAGACCATTCCGAATTCCGGGATCTCCGGCAGGGTGCTGCTGCCAGGGTTAAGCTCCTGTACGATCTCGACCGAACCATCCGTACGAATCTCGTAATGAACACGCAAGGTGGACTGCGGCTGCGTACTGAGCAGATAGTCGGCGGTCACGAAGCCGAGGTTGCCTTCCACGCTGCAGCTGAACCGGGCCAGCTGACGCTCGTAGGACGCTTCCTTCCAGACCGCACAGCGCTCGGGATGCTTGTTGCCCAGATCATTGTCTGTTACAGCTCTCCAGAAGTTAGGTCTGGCCGGTGCGAGCAGAACCTCCTTCCCGGAGGACTTCAGCGAGGTCAGGGCTCCGGTTGCTGCCTCGAAGGCAATCGCGAATCCGCTGCCCTCGAAGGTCAGGAAGCCATCCTGCTCCTTCACTTGCAGGGTACCACCCGAAAGCTCCGGGCCCCGGGACGGAATATACGGGGTTAACACGAACTGTTCCCAGGCAACTTCATGCGTAGCCTCAGACCAGGCGGTTGCGCCCTCTTGAACGAACGACACCGTAAGTACAGCTTCCTTGTCCGATTCAAGCAAGGCTGAATCCAGCGGAACCGTGAAGCTGGCTGCTTCGCCAGGCGCTGTGGAGAGCGGCAATTGTCCTTCCTGGGCAGTCTCGCCATTCAGAGCCAGTGTCCATCTCAGCTGATAGTCTGCCAGATCCGTGAACAGGAAGTGGTTGCGGGCCTCGAAGCTTCCGCTCTTCAGATCCAGTGCGGTGATGGTGATATTCTGATAGCATTTCTTCACCTCAAGGAGCTTAGGCGTCACGCTGCGGTCCGCGAACAGCAGCCCGTTGCCGCTGAAGTTGCCGTCATGCGGCTTCTCCCCGAAATCTCCGCCGTAAGCCAGATAAGACACGCCTTCAGGAGTGGTTGTACGGATCGCCTGATCCACCCAGTCCCAGATGAATCCGCCCTGAATGCTGTCATATTTGTCGAACAGCTCGGTGTACAGATGCAGGCCGCCGCAGGAGTTGCCCATGGCATGGCTGTATTCGCACAGAATATACGGCTTCTTCGGATTGCTGAGAGCGTACTCCACAACTTCATCCGGCTTGATGTACATCGTCGATTCAATATCGCTGGCCGCGTCCGAAGGTCTGTAATGATAAGTGCCTTCATAATGCACCGGACGGGTCGGGTCAGCTTGCTTCAAGTGGTCATACATGGCCAGGAAGTTATCGCCGCCGAAGGATTCATTGCCAAGCGACCAGATGATGACGGATGTGTGATTCTTGTCGCGCTGCATCATGGAGTTACAGCGGTCAATGACGTTCGCGCGCCATTCCGGGCGGCTGCCGGGAACGTTGCCCTCATGCAGCTCCTTCTGTCCGTATTGCCAGGAGCCATGTGTCTCCAGGTTCGTCTCGTCAATTACATAGAGACCATATTCGTCGCACAGCTCGTACCATACCGACTGGTTCGGATAGTGGGAAGTACGCACGGCATTGATATTATGCAGCTTCATCAGCTTGATGTCGGTGATCATATCTTCCTTGGAGAGCGCACGGCCGGTATCGCAGGAGAATTCATGGCGGTTCGTGCCCTTGAATACGATCCGTTTGCCGTTGATCTTCATCAGGCCGTCCTGGATCTCGAAGGTCCGGAAGCCCGTCTTGCAGCTGAGCGCTTCCAGCAGTTGTCCTCGATCGTCCTTCACAGTAATCAGCAGGGTATAGAGGTTAGGCTTCTCCGCGCTCCATTTCTGCGGGTTCTTCACGGCTGCGGACAGCTTAAGCAGCTGAGTTCCCTCTTGTTCAAAAGCAAATCCGGCTGACACCGGCGCTGCCCATACCGGCTGCTGCTTGCTGTCGTAGAGCTGTACTTCAACGGTGTGTGCCCCGATGACCCGGTTATAATAGTTCTCCAGAGTCAGGTCGACTTGCAGCTCCGCATCGGTGAAGCTCTTGTCCAGCTCGGTGCGGACGAAGAAGTCGGCTACCCGTACTGGAGGCGCAGTGTAGAGATAGACATCGCGGAAGATTCCGCTCAGACGCCAGAAGTCCTGATCTTCCAGCCAGCTCGCATCACACCAGCGGTAGACTTCAACGGCCAGCTTATTCTCGCCGGGAAGCAGGTAGGCGGTGATATCGAATTCTGACGGTGTGAAGGTATCCTCAGAGTATCCGGCAAGTTCGCCGTTCACCCATACATAGAAGGCGGACTCCACACCCTGGAAGCTGATGAATACAGGTTGTCCGTCCCAATCCTGCGGAACGCTGAAAGAACGGATATAGGAGCCGACCGGATTGTATACCGTTGGAGCGAAGGGAGGCTTCAGATCCGGCTCGGATACTTCCCAAGGGTAGCGTACATTGGTGTATTGGGGATAATCATATCCCTGGAACTGCCAGTGGGCAGGAACGGCGAGATCTGCCCAGCCGGCAGCGTCGTATCCGGTCTTATAGAAGTCCTTGATCCGTGTATCCGGTGTTTCGGCAAAAGCGAATTTCCACGTTCCGTTCAGCGTCTGGTAACGGGATGAGGATGCTTTATCCCCTTGCAGGGCGTCGGCCGCTGCCGGGAAGGACATCATGGAGGCATGGGCGTCTATACGGTTCAATTGAAAAATCTCAGGATTATTGTTCCATTCGGGATATCCGTTGACAGGCTGCTGATATGAGAGTTTGTTGCGCAAGTTAACATCTCCTTATATTGTTATATTCATATTATAGGATGGGAAATGTTCTGGGTATATATAATGATTTTCTTCAGCTATAATAAAATATGAAACAACAGATCAAAGCGAGATTGCATTTGGAAGGAGAATCTATGGATAGCACGATGATCTTTTGCGAGATGGAAGATATGCTTCTGCTGCCGCTGTATGCCACGACCATCGGGTATTGGGAGCATCAGGGGGAGATGGCACGGCCTGCGGGCTTCCCGGATTATCAGCTGCACCAGGTCCTCGGCGGGAAGGGTGAAGTGAATATCAGGGGCAAGTCCTACCTTGCGGAGGCGGGCGACCTGTTCTGTCTCTACCCCGATGTTCCCCATTCCTATACCCCGCTTAGCCGGGAGTGGGAGCTGGCCTGGATCTCGTTCAACGGAAGAGAAGCGGCCCAGATGCTGCTCTACGCCGGAATCCGCGAGTCCGGGGTCGGGCGTCTGCGGGCAGAGCCCATTCTTGCACCGCTGGAAGAGATGCTAACCCTCTCCTCCGGCAATGAGCTGCAAGACAATCTGGAGCGTTCCAAGCTGCTCTATGCACTACTGCTGGATCTGAAGCGCAGCCTGCTTCCGGCCTCGAATGAGGACAATGAGCTTGCGCGGATGAAGCCGGTGTTGCAATATATTGAGCTTCACCTGCACCGCCCGCTGCTGCTGAAGGAGCTGGCCGAGGTAGCGTCAGTCTCGCCGCAGTATCTGTGCCGGCTGTTCCAGCGGACCGTCCGAGATCGGCCGGTGGCCTACATTAACAAGCAGCGGGTTAACCGGAGCAAGCAGCTGATGTTCAGCAGCCGGGGGCAGCGGATCTATGAAATCGCCCAGCGGACAGGCTTCGAGAATGTGAGCTATTTCTGCGCCGTCTTCAAACGGATTACCGGCATGCAGCCGGAAGAGTGGAGAGGACTGCACGGATTGGACTAGAGGCTAGCAGACCCCGGCTTCCTGTTATAGACTTCCTCTAAGCTCAGCGAACAATTCGTCCGCTATAGTGATCGCGGATGATTTCTGCGGCGGATTTGTAGTCGTTATTCTGCGAAGGCTGCCTTCAGCTCGCCGAGAATATCCCGCCCGGGACCCATGTCGAAAGTGTTATAATGAGAGACAGCGCTTAAGGATATGGGCTATATTCCGGATTACAGAAATTTTTATTACATAATGGGCGGAGAGGGCTGGCTGAAGATCGGGGGCTTACGCCCACCGAATTCAGGAAACAAAAGAGTGGAGGGATGATGTAGTGATTCTGGAACAGGGCAGAGGTTATCAGATCCGGTTAATGGATGAGCCGGCGGCCAGAGAGATTGTTAACTGGAGATATGAGCCGCCATATACCTTGTACAATATGCTGGATGCGGCTGATGCCGCAGAGGATATCGAGGAGCTGCTGGATGGCTCTTATTTCAGTGTAGCTGCTGCGGAGGGAGCGTTGATCGGGTTCTTCTGTTACGGACAGAACGCGCAGGTGGGGGAAGGGATTGAGAGCGGACTCTACCTGGATGGAACGGCCCTCGATATCGGCTTGGGGCTAAGACCGGATCTGACCGGACAGGGCCATGGACTGGCCTTCCTGCTGGCGGGGATGAAGTTTGCAGAGCAGACGTATGACGCGAAGCGATTCAGATTGTCGGTGGCAGCCTTTAACCTGAGGGCAGTCAGCTTGTATAAGAAGGCAGGCTTCGTCCTCTTACATAGCTTCGTACATCAGCATGGGGAGAGCGAAATGGAGTTCCTGTTGATGGAGACCCCGGACATTGCTGCCCGCCTATAGCGCGAGTGGAGAATACAGGGTGAAGTCTGTTAATATAGAACTACGGCATCATCCATATCAAAGGAGAATTCAATGTGAACGAGAACCTGAAGCAAGCGTATGTGCAGTTAGAATTACCTGAAACCGTAACCAGAGAGGAACTGAACAAGCGGTTCGATCTGCATTTGAAGCGAAGACGCGCCCTGACCACTGAGGAAGAGATAGCAGGTTATGAAGCGGACTTCCGGGCGTACAAGCTGATTCTAGATACCTGGGATGAGCAGGAGATTCAGAAGGCCGAAGACGATCGGCTCGCCAAGTACGGACGCTTCTCCGGTACGGCAAGCAAGTGGGAGACCTTCATGCGGCTATACCGAACACATGTGATTCTCGGCATTATCGGGCTGCTGGTGGTGATTTTTGGCGGGAAGGCTCTCTATGACAATTACCAGCACAGACAATATCTGGCTTCCCTGCCGCCAGTGGATGCGAAGATTATGTTCATTGGCAGCTTCGGAGTCACGGATACCAGCGGCAAGACCGAGGAGCTGGAGAAGGCGATCATCGCGGCTTACCCGGAATGGAAGCGGGTGGAGACGGTGATGACGTATCTGCCCAGAACGGGCGACGGCTCCGACTCGCTGGATATGAATTATATGCAAAAGGCAGTTGTGGAGCTGGCGGCGAACCGGCCGGATATCCTCATTCTGGATGAGGCCACCGTCAAATGGATCGGCGGACAAACCGGATTCCAGAATATGGAGCAGATCACGGCGGACGGGAAGCTTGCCGCTGACGATACCCGCATGCAGTGGGGAGTCAATGAGGACACGGGCAAGAATGAGCTGTACGGTGTGGATATTCTGAAATCTCCGTTCATCTCGGAGCTGCCAATCAATTATAATGCGAAATCCATCATTATGGGTGTACTGAATGACAAGGACAAGGATAAGATGCTGGAGTTCGTGAAGCATATTGCGGAGGAACCGCCCGTTAAGTAAGCAGGATATACAGTACACCAAAAACCTCTCTTCACCGATGAACTGGACAGTCATCAGGAAGAGAGGTTTTTGGTATGCCTATTGCTCAATTACATGCTTGTTAAGGGTCCAGCCTTACTGCTCCAGACGGTAGCCCCCGTGAAATACAGGGCCGACATATTCATTGAACGCATATCCGTTACGGATAGCGGCGGATACGAAATCCTTCGCCTTCACCACAGCGTCCTTCACCGACAAGCCATTAGCCAGTCCGCCGGTAATCGCTGCGGCGAAGGTGCAACCGGCACCATGGTTATGGGCAGGCTCGATCTTCGCAGTCTCCAGGACGAGGTATTCGCTGCCGTCGAAGAAGATATCAATCGCCTTGTCGCCGCCCAGCGCCTTTCCGCCCTTGACGACAACATTCTGGGTGCCAAGCTGATGGATCAGGCGGGCAGCTTCCTTCATCTGATCAAGCGTAGTCAGCTTGCCGAGACCGGAGAGCACTCCGGCTTCGAACAGATTCGGAGTAGCCACCGTAGCCAGCGGCAGCAGCAGATCGCGGATGGCATCTGCACTCTCCGGGTTCAATACTTCATCCTCGCCTTTGCATACCATAACCGGATCGATCACGACATTGGTCTGCTTGTTGTTCTTCAGGGCTTGTTCAGCCACCTTAACAATCTCCACACTGCCGAGCATACCGGTCTTCATGGCATCCACTGGACCACCGGCGAAGATCGTCTTGAGCTGTTCGGCAACGATGGCAGCATCGATAGGGTATACATTGTGGTGCCAGCCCCGGTCAGGGTCCATCGTCACAATGGTAGTCAGGGCGCTGAAGCCGTAAGTGCCGTATTCCTCAAAGGTTTTGAGGTCTGCCTGAATGCCTGCGCCTCCGCTGGAGTCACTGCCGGCAATGGTTAATGTCTTAACGATTTTTGACAAAGCTAACGTCCCCTTCTTGTATATGAATAGTATGCTGCTTATTATAACAAAAATCATCGGCTTAGTCCGCAAAAAAAGTATAAGCTCCAAAAACGCACCGCAGCCCTTGGGTGAGAGCAAGGGTTTGCCGGTTGCTGCACTGCATATCATGGTAGTCTAGTGGATTATGTATTCAGGAGGCTGCCATGATTGAGATCAGTTTATGCATGATTGTCCGCGATGAGGAGAAGAGCCTGCCCCGCTGCCTGGCTTCTGTGGAAGGGCTGGCCGATGAGATCATTATTGTGGATACAGGATCGGCAGACCGCACCAAGGAGATTGCCGGTGCCTATGGAGCCGTAATTTATGATTTTACCTGGATTGATGATTTCTCCGCTGCCCGTAATTTCGCCTTCAGCAAGGCGACCCGGGATTATATCTTCTGGCTGGATGCAGACGACTATCTGCGAGAAGAAGATCAGGCGCTGTTCAGGGAGCTGAAGTCTTCGCTGCCGGAGCAGGTGGACAGCGTGAATATGCAGTATAATCTCGCTTTTGACGGGGAGGGGAGGGTGACGACCTCCTTGCGGCGCAACCGGCTGGTCCGCCGGTCATGCGGGTTCCGCTGGATCGGTCCGGTGCATGAATATCTGGAGGTGTACGGCCCGTCGCTGGCAAGTACCGTCTGCGTTACCCATGAGAAGGATAAGGCGTACACCGACCGCAATCTGCGGATCTACCGCAAACGGGCAGCGGAAGGCGAGAGCTTCTCTGCGCGTGATCAATATTATTATGCCAATGAGCTGCGCGACCACGGAATTCACCGGGAGGCCTGCCGGTATTACGAGCTGTTCCTCAGCGGCGGGCAGGGCTGGATTGAAGATAATATTCAGGCCTGCCTGCGGCTGGCCGAATGCCTGGAAGCGCTGGGGGAGAAGGAAGCGGCCTTCACTGCGGTCACCCGTACACTGCAATATGATGCTCCGCGTGCCGAAGGCTGCTGCCGTCTGGGGGGCTGGCATCTGGATAAGGGCCAGCTACACCAGGCAATCTACTGGTTTGAGCTTGCCCTTCAGCTGCCCGGACAGGCGGAGTCCATGGCGATGAAAAATGAGGCCTTCGCCACCTGGATTCCGAATCTGCAGCTCGCGCTCTGTTATGACCGGCTGGGCCAGCATGAGCGGGCCAACCGTTATAATGAGACTGCGCTGCTTCATTCTCCGGGTCATCCCAGCATGCTGTATAACCGCAATTACTTCCAGAAGCTTCTGGGCGACAACTACGTCTCCTTGCAGCAGCCCTGAACACAAATAAGCTCTCCCCCGCCAAGGCTGGGGAGAGCTTGCTATTGTCTAAGGATGTCCAGGCATGGCCGCAGGCTCCAGCAGCAGCTGAGGTTCACTCATGCGGATGAATTCCAGCACCTTATCGTAGATAATCCGGTGGCCCTCCCGGTTGGGGTGGATGCCATCCCGGCAGATGAACTTGGTGTAATCCGGCTGTTGCAGGAAGGCACCCCGGACATCGATAATCTTGGTCTTGGTGCTCTCGGCAACCTTGATGATAGCGGAGTTGTAACGCTCCTGCCACCAGTAGATCTTGGTGACGCTGCCGAGGAATTTCATAATGTTCACTTCGGAATCGGGATTGTTGCCGCTGACCCACTTGAAGTAGTTGTCCGCATTCAGCGGAGGCAGACTCATCAGGATTGGCGTGATCCCCTGGTTCTTCAGGAAATGAATCATATCCACCAGCATCCGCTCGAAGGCCGGAAAATCTGTCTTGGGACTATGCTCTGCCTCAGGATTGCTCGCAATCTCACTCCAGTGGTAGTCACAGTCATTGCCGCCGTATTCAATCAGCACCACATCCGGCTTCTCCTTCAGTACATCCCGCTTCAGATTGCTGAAGCCCTTCATCAGCGTATTGCCGAATCTGGCAGTATTGCGCATAGCTCCCTTGAGCTTGCCCTGAAGCATGGTTACATAATTATCCTCCAGAATAACATACTTGCTTCGGGTCTCGTCGTACACAACGCCCTTGGAGATAGAATCCCCGCTGACCATATATTTGAACTGAGACCCCATGGACTCTTGCTGCTCCTCATTCCTGTTCATGCTCCCGCCTCCGATAACCCTAGTGTGTATACAATCAGTGTAAACCATACGTGCAGCCGTGCCTATGTATAGATGTCATGGGTTCTTAGGCTTGCCGGCAGTATTCTGGCGGATCAGTGGAAAATACAAAAAAGGTTCAACCCCATCCTCATAAGTTGGACCTTTTTCTGCATTCTCCGGAGCCTCTACCCATTCTCTGCAAAAGGTCGGCTGGAGCGCGATTTCCCCGCACCGTTCCCCTTTAAAAAAGCCGTTGCCGTCTGCTCCAGAATTTTGACACTGTTCTCCCAGGTCCATGATCTTGAATCGGTCTCACCGCGCGCGGCGATCCGGTTCCGGAGTACGGGATCTTGAATGAGCCGCATTACATCCGCCGCAAGCCGGTTCTCATACCGGTAGGACAACAAGGAGTTCTCCTCATGGCGGGCATACTCCAGATTTCCTCCCGCATAGACAGAGACCAACGCTGCCCCGCAGCGCATCGCCTCCAGCCCGGGCAACGAGCCGGTGTCGAAAATGCTGGAGCTGACAAAAATATCAGCACCGTTATAGTGATAGCATAGCTCCTCGTCATTGAGCGGCGTGAAGAAGCGGTATTTGCCGCTGTTCATCATCCTTCTTAGCGAATCGGAGGTGAAGCATTCATCCGGCGGACTGATGAAATTGATATTGATCCACGGGAAGTTCTGCTTCACGATATCCAGCTGATTCACCAGGTAATCCTGCTCGCGGTGCCAGGAGAAGCCGTGCTCCACCTTGCGCAGGATTGCTGTAATGTTCAGCGGCTCCTGAAGCTCCTTGCGGATATTCATGTTTCGGAATGAAGCACTGATCCCTACCGGCACAATGCTTCCGCTGATTCCGTGTCCCAGCTTAATCAACTCCTGCTGCCATTTGGAGAGGACAATTAGTTTATCGGTAATGTGATAGGAAGGGAAGGAGACTTCATTCTGCGGCAGGAATAGCGGCTCATAACACAAGGAGAGGCGGATATGCATGCCCTTGCCTTTCAGGCTGGCTGCCTGTGAGACCGGAACCGTAGTGTAGAAGTTGGAGACGATGACATCACTGACCGGGAAATCGGATTCACGGAGCAGCGTGTAGTCGGTAATCAGCAGAGTGGAATGGACGTCATAGGAAACATCCCCTCCCAGTGGCATGACGATCACAACCTGGTGGCCCCGGGCCGTAAGACCGTTCGTAAGCTCTACGAGCATACGTTGTGCCCCGCCATGACATAAGGTAAGAATGGGGAAAGTGAACCGCATCTGTGATCCCTTCCTTTCTGCACAATCGCTCTACAAAAATGCGATAGGTATACTATTTTATTCAGTGAAAAGCGAAAAGTACCGCTAAGCGGTACTTTTGGAGGAAATGGGGTTATGGCCGGATTATAACGATTTGTGCAGATTACGCAGCAGATTCACAGTGTCCCGGATCTCCAGGCTGGTGACATCCTCCAGCGAGACATCGATCATCGGCTTATGCGCCTCAAGCTTGTTCAGGAACTCAGCGGTGTGGAACAGTCCGGCTCCGGGAGCGCCGTGACGAATGCGTCCGCCTTCCTCATAGATTCCTTTAAGATGGGCGAGGATGATCCGGTCGCCGAACAGGCTGAAGGATTGATCGACGATCTCATCCTGGAGATGAACCTCTTCACCGATCAGGTTGCACGGGTCGAATACGACACCGATGGAGCTGGAGGGCACCTCATCGAGAATACGCCGCATTTTGGCCGGAGAGGATAGGGTATGAGTGCTGACGCCTTCGAGCCCTAAAAATACGCCCCATTTCTCTGCCTCCTCTGCCAGCTCCTCGATTGTTGCCTTAAGGGCATCCCAGCCAAGCTCCTCATAGCGGTAAGGGTCGAGTTCCTGGAAGGTCGTGAGCGCTCCCGTCTCCGTGGCGACCATAGGGGCACCGAACAGGCGGGCATAGCGCAGATGCTCCTTGAAGCGGTTAATCTCCGCCCGGCGGACCGTAGGATCGGGATGGATCGGATTGATATAGCAGCCAAGCACGCCGATGCGGATACCGGCCCTGTCGAATTGCTCACCGATATAGGAGGCTAGTCCGGGACTCAGCTTGCCGGGGGAGAGGTCGATATCCTGTATGGCTTTGGACAGAGCGAGCTGTACGAAATCAATATTGTAGGTCTGAAGAGCGGCAGTCAATTCCTTAAGCGGCAGGCAGCCGGCTGTATGTGCTAACGTTCCGTAACGAATAATAAACAACTCCTTTGGAATTCTATGAATTTATATCTATAATATTAATGACGCTTACATAGACATGCAAGGTTAAAGAATGCAAGCGATACAGGAGGAATAGAGATGAACGCAATAGAAGTGCGTAAGCAAGAGCTTGAGAACTGCCGGCCGGAGCCGACACTGGACCGGGAGACGATTGATGAATTCTGGAATGATCTGCTCGCAGAAGATGAGGATCAGCCACTGGAGGTGACGATCACTCCTGAAGAGACCCCGTATCCGGGCATGAAGGTGAGCAAGGTCAGCTACATGAGCTATGGGGAGACTACGATCAATGCCTGGTATATCCAGCCTGCTGGTGATGCAGAGGGCACGGGAGACCGGCCGTGTATCGTCACCTTTCCAGGTTACACCGGAGACCGGGGATATCCTGAACGCTACGCACATTTCGTGCTGCTTGGATACACTGTTCTGGCCGTAGATGTACGGGGACAGCTTGGCGAGACCGGCAATCTGCTGCCGCAGGAGCATGGTATAGTGAGAGGCTGGATCAGCCAGGGGCTGCTGGAGAAGGAGCAATCCTATTATCTGGCATTAGCCATAGATACAGTCCGGGCCATTGAGACGGCAGCGCAGCTGCCGGGGGTTGATCCGGCGCGCATTGCGATTACAGGAGCCAGCCAGGGCGGGGGGATCGCGCTGTTGGCAGGGGCGCTCAGCCGCCGCGTGGCTGCGGTAGCCGCAGACATTCCTAATCTGTGCCGCTTGGATTTCGGAGTGCTGAATTCGACCAGCTCACTCACAGAGATTGCGGATTACCTGAAGCGCTACCCGGAGCATCTGGAGCGTACGCTTCAGAACCTGGCCTTTTTCGACATTGTTAATCTGGTTCACCGCTTCACTGCCCCTGTCCTGATGTCTGTAGGCTGGAAGGATACAGTATGTATGCCGGAGACGATCTATGCCGCGTATAACCGGATAGAGTCGCCTAAGGAGATTAAGGATTATCCGTTCTCCGGGCATGAGGTAAGCGAATTCCAGCACAGACAGACGGCACTGTTCTTCCAGGAGCATCTGGGCTCCTAAGTGAAGTAGTACAGGTCACAGTGATTAGCCGCAAGGGAATGGTGTGAAGATATAGTAAGAGTTGGCGCGAGGCCATAGGTAGGCAGTCTAATCACCGGGAGGGAACTACGGATGGACAATCAGACAGGCAAGCTGCCGGCGGGAGTGTTGGTGGAGAGCTTTGAGTATGACAAGAAGAATGAGGAGCTTGTGAAGAAGAGCTTCTGGAGCAAAACCAAGAAAGCCGCCGGTAAAATCCCCTTCACCAGAGAAGCGATAGCCATGTACTACTGTGCTATGGATGCCAAAACACCGCTATGGGCGAAAGGGATTGCCTTTGGAGCGCTGGCGTATTTCATTTCCCCGATCGATGCCATTCCCGATGCGCTGATCGGCCTGGGCTTCACAGACGATGCTGCCGTCATGGCGGCGGGCATCCGGGCCATTGCCGGACAGGTCAAGGAGGAGCATAAGCAGAAGGCGGAGGAATTTTTCGAAGATTCATAATAGACTGGAAGATAACGAAGGGATGCAGAGGGTTGCTGCATCCCTATTCTGTGTGCCCTGCTACACTCCGGTGTCGATAGCTGGACTCTCTGAAGTCTGCTGCTTCGCCTGGTACTCCAGACCCCAATCTCTCATCAGCTTGATGATCGGAATCAGAGACCGGCCGAATTCGGTCAAGGAGTATTCGACCTTTGGCGGCACCTGATGATAGACCTCACGGTGTACGACGCCATCCTCCTCCAGCTCGCGGAGCTGCAGGGTCAGCATGCGCTGGGTAATGCTGGGGCAGATGCGGCGGAATTCATTGAACCGGACTGTGGAATCCATCATATGGTACAGCAGTACACCTTTCCATTTGCCGCCGATGACATCGAGGGTGAATTCTACAGGACAAGCAAAACCATTGCCATCAGGGCAGGTGCCGAAACCGCCTTTACGGTCGCGCATCACTGAACACGCTCCTTAGTATCATTTTGTATACTACATCACAAAAATGTGCGTACTTCTAAATATGTTGTATATCCATTACTATAGACATGGTAACAGGAAAACGTCAATTCCTTATCATGAACGGTACACAGAAAGGGAGTATGGAGGATGGAGAACACAAGCACAGCAACTGAAATGACGAAACAACAGATTTTGGCGGCCTATGAGTACAGACATGCGACCAAAAAATTCGACAGCAGCAGAAAGATCAGCGGGGAGGATTTCGGCTTCATTCTGGAGACGGGACGCCTGTCACCGAGTTCGTTCGGCTTCGAGCCCTGGAAGTTTGTAGTTGTCCAGAACCCGGAGCTCCGGCAGAAGCTGCTGCCATACGCCTGGGGGGCCCAGAAGCAGCTTCCGAGCGCAAGCCATTTCGTGCTTATTCTGGCCAGACAGCCGCGTGATCTGGCAGCTGGCTCAGAATATATTCAGAGTATCATGTCGGAGGTACAGAAGCTGCCGGTTGAGATCACCCAAGGTAAGCAGAAGGTCTACGATGCATTCCTGAAAAACGATTTTGGCCTGGCTGGCAATGAGCGGTCGATGTTCGAGTGGGGGGCACGTCAGACGTACCTGCCCCTTGGCAATATGATGACCGCAGCCGCGCTGATCGGCATCGATTCCTGTCCGATTGAAGGCTTTGATAAGCAGAAGATGGAGCAGCTTCTGGCCGACGAGGGGATTATGGACCCTGAACATTTCGGGCTGGCCTGCATGGTAGCCTTCGGCTACCGTACCGGCGAGCCGCGTGCCAAGACCCGGCGGACCGCTGCTCAGGTGGTAGAGTGGATATAAGGGCGGCGGCGTCAACGGGCAGGAGAACCTGATGAGAATCTAAAAAGAAACGGGGGCAGCCCTCAAGGCAGCATCCGTTTCTTTTTGCAATCTGGAGAACCTGCGGCAGTTCCTGCTTCCGCGTCCACCGTTATGAAAGTACATAGAAGAGTCGAAAACTTATTGAAAATTTACTGAAAACTCTGCTACTCTTAGGAGGTCAACTTGCTGCCGGTAAGCGGCTGCTTAAGATCGTCATTTCAAGATTGAAGGGATTCCTGCATTATGAAAATCATCCGCATTATCGCCGAGGTCTGCCTGCTGTATGTGTTCTTCCTGGCCGGAGACTATCTGCAAGAGCTGCTGCATTTGCCGATTCCAGGCAGTATCGTGGGACTGCTGCTGCTCTTCGTGCTGCTTTTGCTAAAGATTGTGCCCGTGAAGCTGATCGAGAACGGCTCGTCCTTTATACTGGCGTATCTGCCCATGTTCTTCATCCCCGCCACCGCAGGCATTATGAACCACCTGGATATCTTCAGCGGAAGAGGCTTGCTCCTGATCGGCATTCTCATCATCAGTAGTGTGCTGACCATGGTTGTTACGGCACATTCCAGCCAGTGGATTGCCGCCCGCAGCGTCAAACGCTTAACACGCCGGACGTATCGTGCCCGTAATCTCCACGAGAAGGGGAAGGAAGCATGAGAATTCTGCTGGCCGTTGGTTTTGTGCTGATGAATGTTCTAATCTATCTGGTCATGTCCATGCTGTACAAACGCTACCGTCTTCCGGTTCTGCTGCCTGCACTGACGGCAACGTTCACGGTTGTTGTGCTGCTTATGGGCTTCCATATCTCTTATGAGACTTATATGATCGGCGGCGATTGGATTAACCGCCTGCTGGGACCAGCGGTAGTATCGCTGGCCTATCCCTTATACAAACAGCGGCATGTGCTGTGGAAGAACCTCCCCGCCATTCTCGGCGGAACGGTCACCGGACTTATGGTCGGCATGTTCAGCGGGCTGCTGATGGCGGCCGGACTCGGCTTCTCTAAGCTGTATGTGCTGTCTATTCTGCCCAAGTCGATTACCACCGCTGTAGCGATCCAGATCTCCAGCAATCTCGGCGGAGATTCATCGCTGACCTCCGTCTTCGTGATGGTTGCCGGCTTCACCGGAGCGATTGGCGGACCCTATATTATCAAGCTGTTCAGAATCCGCAGCGAGTCGGGGATCGGCATTGGCCTGGGCACAGCTTCCCATGCCCTCGGCACAGCCAAAGCGCTGGAATACGGCGAAGAGTCGGTGTCCATGAGCTCTGTAGCCATGACCGTATGTGCCATTGTCGGCTCCATCGCCGGACCGCTCGTCGCCTGGATCATGTACCATTAATTTTGCAGATATTCAGTAATCAGCCGTTCACACGCAGCCGTATTACGTTCCAGGAAGCAGCCGGAAGCATTGCGCTCACCCGGCCGCCGTCTGCGGCTGCCGTTCCCCGGTTGTGCGGAAGCACATTCGACGGGTTGGAGCGGGTATTGGCCGCCTGAAGATCCTCATGCTCAAGAACCGTGTGCTGAATGACCTCTACAGCCCCGAAGCTCCGCAGATCAACCGCCAGCTCCATGCCTTCGCTCAGATGGCGGTTCACTGCAAATACAGTAACCTCGTTCAGCTCCTCATTATATACACTGACCGCTTCCAGATATGGAACGTCGGTGAAATCCTTGGAATCATATTTCGCACTTGTAATCAGCGGGTGAAGCACCGTTCCCCGGCCGTAGATGGAGGCATGCATGTAAGGATAATATGTGGTCTGCAGCCAGAGCGGTCCGCCGTCCTCCGTCATAATCGGTGCAATGACATTAATGAGCTGGGCGATACAGGCCATCTTGACCCGGTCTGCATGCTTGAGCAGGCTGATCAGGCAGCAGCCTACAACCAGCGCATCCTCCAGGGTATAGACATCCTCGAATTCAGGCGGTGCAATCTGCCAGTGCTGCTCGGCACGGCTTGAGCCCTGCGATTTCCACACATTCCATTCATCGAGGGACAGGTAAATCTTTTTCTTGCTTTTCTTCTTAGCCTTGATATAATCACATACTGCTGCTACGCTGTCGATGAACTGATCCATATCGAGCGATTGGGCCAGGAAGTTCGCTGTATCTCCATCATTGTTATTGTAGTACGTATGCAGTGAGAGGAAATCGACATTATCGTAGGTGAGATCCAGGACTGTAGCTTCCCATTCGGCAAAAGTACTCATGTTGCTGCCCGAGCTGCCGCAAGCTACAAGCTCCAGGGAAGGATCCACCCAGCGCATCGCTTTGGCGGTCTCATTGGCGAGTCTTCCGTATTCGACTGCAGTCTTGGCTCCGATCTGCCATGGACCGTCCATTTCATTGCCCAGACACCAGGTGCGGAAATTGTGCGGAGCCTTGTAGCCATGGGAGATCCGCAGGTCACTCCAGTAAGAGCCGGAGGGATGGTTGCAGTACTCGACCAGATTCCTTGCAGCGTCAATTCCGCGTGTGCCGAGGTTTACTGCCATCATCACTTCGGAACCGGCCAGCTTGGCCCAATCGGCGAATTCATTCGTGCCTACCTGATTAGTTTCTGTAACCCACCAGGCCAGTTCAAGAGAGCGCTTCCGTTCATCCTTGGGTCCAACGCCGTCTTCCCAGTTATAGCCGGATACGAAGTTACCTCCCGGATAACGGATGATCGGTACGCGGAGTGCCTTAATGGCCTGGAGGGCATCGCCGCGGAACCCGTTCGCGTCAGCGGTAGGATGTCCCGGCTCATAGATTCCGCCATACACGGCCCGGCCCAAATGTTCAATGAAGGAACCGTACAGCCTTGGATCTACCTCAGCCAGCTTGAAGTCTTTGTCGACAATCATCTTGGATTGAATGCTCATAGTTAGAAGCTCCTTTGTATTAGATTAATGAAATAGCTAATCGTTCAAGCCCGTTTATGATTACATGATACGAATTACGGGGTATACTAAGCAATAACTAATTTCAGGATTAACTTAATAACTAATTCAAAGAGCGCGGAGGGCCACCGATGTATTTAACCACAGATTCCGAATCGCTGAAGGTCTATGAAGCACTGGCCAGCGAAGTGCGGCTGCGGATCATCGATCTGCTTAGCAGCGAGGAGATGCATATTAAGGAGATTGCAGCGAGACTGTACCTCAGCAGTGCCATTGTCAGCTCGCATGTAGCGAAGCTGCAGAAGGCCGGCATCGTCAGCTCCCAGATGAAGCGGATCGACGGGGGGACTTATAAATTCTGCTCACTTTCTGCGAATTTCTTGCAGATTAAATTATCCGGGGCCAAAGGAATCGCCCGCAAGGTGGTCGAGGTCTCTGTCCCTGTCGGCCATTACACCGACCTTGCAGCTTCACCGACCTGCGGCATTGCCACCACCGAGAAGCTGATCGGGTATTATGACGACCCGCGTTATTTCCTGGACCCGCAGCGGGTGGATGCCGGCATTCTCTGGTTCGCCAAGGGATACGTGGAATATAAGGTTCCGAATTATCTGTTCATGGATCAGACGGTGCAGGAGATTGAGATTTCAATGGAGATCGGCTCGGAGGCGCCGAGTGTGAACGAGAAGTGGCCTTCGGATATCTCTTTTATGATGAACGGCATTTCGCTTGGCAAATGGACCAGCCCCGGTGACTTCGGCGTAATGAGAGGCCGGCTGACTCCAGCCTGGTGGAAATCGGATGTGAACCAGTACGGGCTGCTGAAGGTGCTCAGAATTAATGCAGGGGGCACTTATATAGACGGCCAGCAGATATCGGCAGTTACCATTGATCAGGTGGGCTGGCAGCAGGACCAGTGGAGCTTCAGGTTCACGGCAGAAGACACGACCCGAAGGCGGGGCGGCTTAACGTTATTCGGGCGCGGCTTCGGGAATTACGAGCAGGACATTGTGTTTCGGGTGTATTACGAGTAAGAAGGACCAGTCTGCTGAATGGCAAGTGAATGGATAAGACAAGGGAAAAGCAGCTTTGTTCAGAAGGGATGTTTGCAAAAGGGGTTCGCGGGTAACTATAACTAAGTAATCCAAATCGCGCACAACTTGCATACAAGGAGGAATTCACATGTCGGATCAATCCCAAAATGAAGCAGACATCCGCAACAAGGAGAATAAAGACGGGGATTCACTCGCAGAACGCAAAAAGATGGAAAACGGTGTGGATATTGAACCGGAAGCCGATGATTGGGAAGCCAAACCGGCCGAAACCGCCCATCCTGACCCGCTTCCTAAGAATTAGGGGATGGGGTATACGGCTAAGGCTGTTGCATACGGCTAGGTCATAAGGCAGCATAAGGTATAAGGCATATGCACGTAGCAAACTGTTCCTACTGGGGCAGTTTTTTTTCTATTATAGGACCGGACCCAGGCCAACGGAGTAAATAAGGAGTTTGGAATGTATGCGGAAAACCGACAGATATTCCCGTCATAACGTCCGGTTCTTGGAGGCATACTAGCTCCAATTGGAAAATAAATGGGACCGGAGGCGCGAATAACTACGATGACACCGTTACTTTTACAGAATAGTTACAGTGTAGTGGCTGCGGCTAGTCCCTATCTGTTCTATTTCACTGTGTATTCATTTCTGGGCTGGGTCCTTGAAGGTAGCTATAACCTTTACAGCACGGGTACCTTTCGCAAAGAAGGCTTCCTCAAAGGGCCATTCAAGCCCATGTATGGCTGCGCACCGCTGCTGCTGCTGGCGGCACATGAAATCAGGCTTCCCTTGCCGTTATTCCTGCTGCTTGCGCTGATCGTCCCTTCGGTGGTTGAGTTTGTCAGCGGCTGGCTGCTTAAGGGGATCTTTCGTAGACAGTGGTGGGATTATTCAGGGATGCCGTTTCAGCTGCAAGGGCATATCTGCCTGAAATTCTCGCTGTATTGGTGGGGACTGTCAGTGGCTTGCATCTTCGGTCTGCAACCGCTGGTACACTTCCTGTATCTGCATATGGAGCGGGTATGGATGCCCATACTTCCCATCGTCCTGCTGCTATTCACAGCAGATCTGCTGTGGACCTTCCGCACCCGTCGCCGCGGGCTGCAACTGCTGGATCATCTGCTGGAGCCACCGGAGCTTGGAGAAGGTTGAAGAGTTAGTGACGGGTGTGAACATAAAAAATGCATAGAACCCAAAGATATCTCCGCCTTATGGCTGGAGATGTTTTTGGGTTCTATAACCTTTTGTTATCACAATTGTACGTCTGACAAGGAATATCATACAACCATGTCAAATATAGTGCTGAATTAAGAATGATATAGGAACTAATCTAAGTCAAGTCAGGAGGAAGCTTCATGCCAATGTCTGAGTATTACCGGGAGCTGCGCGGGAAGGCCGGCAACGGGCTGTTAATGATGCCGTCCGTAGCGGCTGTAGTGAGGGATGAACAGGATCGGATTCTGCTGATCCGCAAAAAGGATGAGACGTTATGGGGCCTGCCAGCCGGAGCGATTGAACCTGGAGAGACCCCGTCCAGAGCGCTGCGCAGAGAGGTATTCGAAGAGACCGGCTTGATGGTTACGCCTGAACAGATTATCGGCGTATTCGGCGGCGAGAAATACAGATACGAGTATAGTAATGGAGATCAGGTGGAGTACACGGCTATTGTATTTGAATGCGTTATTGTTAAAGGCCAGCTCAGAAGCATGGACGGGGAAGCGGAAGAGCTAAAGTTCTTCAAGGAAGACGAGCTGCCCGGGCTAACCATTCCGTATCCCCCGAAGCTGTTCGTACGGGATGCAGCTGCGCCCGGGAAAGTTATATTTGATTGAAGGTTGTATTTGATTGATGAAGGAGTAGTTTCGATTGCGGATATTGAATTTACAATCCAGAATGATCTATTGCGGTGCAGTACTGCTAGCCGCCCTGCTGGGTCTTGGGACCAGAGCATACGGGAACTTGCTGCCGCACTTTGTCAGCGAACACTTTGGGGATGCGATCTGGGCAGGGATGATCTACCTTGCCTCCCGTGTGCTGCTGGTCCGGCATCCGCTATGGATGTCGCTTGTCCTTAGCCTGTGCTTCAGCTTCGGAATTGAGTTCAGCCAGCTCTATCAGGCAGAGTGGATTCTGCATGTGCGTGCTACAACCCTTGGCAGCTTGATTCTCGGCCACGGCTTTCTCTGGATTGATCTGGTCCGGTATACAGCCGGAATTCTGTTCTGCTGGACGGTTGACCAAATCTTACAAAATTGATTCTGGATTCTATAGGAAGAAGAATATATATTAAGTGAGGCGATCCGGTCTGTAATAATCTGGAACAAGAATGCCGGTCATCTGCCGAATGCTGCCTGATTTGGAGATGAGTAACCGTAAATGACGAACAGCTTATTAGTGGTATGTCTGTTGACTCTGATTATTCATACGGCGGAGACCTTGTCGTATTCGGTGCGTTTTGCCGGAGTGAAGCTGAACAAGATCGCCATCGCCTTATCCCTGACCGGAATTATCGTGCTGGTCTCCAGAACCGCAAATATGGTACAAGGCCCCTTAACGGCGAAGTTCGTAGATTATGCCAAAGCTGACGGCAGCTTCCCGCTGCTCAACTATCTGCGGATTATTATGCTGGCATCTTCACTGGGGACATTGATCGCCATCGCCTTGTTTCCGACCTTCGTAGGACTGTTCGCAAGAGTGATTTCCAAGCTGGAGATCGAAGGCTCCATCCCCAAGCTGCTGACGAGTGTAACAGTCAGCCAACTTAAGAATACGCGCAAATATATCCGCAGACCGAAGGTCAGGCTAAGCAGCTTCCGCTATCTTGGAATTCCCAAGCGCTTCATTGTGATGAATGTCTTCGTGACGGCCTTCTACACGGTAGGCGTGTTATCCTCGATGTATGCGGCCAAGCTGTTGCCGGCGTTCAGCACCACTGCTTCCCAGGCATCGGGCCTGATTAACGGTATAGCAACGATACTGCTGACTGTGTTCATTGATCCGCAGCTGGGAATTATCACCCATAAGGCAACCGAGAATGCGGAATACCGTGACCAGCTCGGGAAGATCTATGTACTCCTGATGGGCTCGCGCTTCTTGGGATCTCTGCTGGGCCAAGCCTTGCTGGTACCGGGAGCTTTCATCATCACCTGGCTGGTGAAGCTACTCTGACCTTCATAAATAAGCTACTTCGGCAGCTTCAGTTCTGCGGCACGGAGCGCCGTGCTGATCTGTTGCTCCCAGCCGTATAACTGTCCGGCCATAGTACGGATCTCCTTCATCCGGTTATAAGACAGCTTCATTGCAGCCGCAGCCTGGGTGGCGTCCCCCGCTTGGACAGCGGCTTTGTAGCGCTTGTCGGCCTCGGTTCTCTCTGATTGTGCGGCTGAGAATAGCTTGTTCTGCGCGGCTATCTGCTTCTTGAGCAGGGTGATCGGTGCAAGGGCATCCTTAGCCGGTTTGTTCTTCGCAGCAGTTAACGCTTTGGCTTCTGCCAAGGCTGAGGTGGCCTTCTTCACTTCAGCCCGTGCTGCGGTAGCGGCAGCCTTCAGCTTATTGCGCTTCAGCTCAAGCACAGTGGCACTCTTCAGATTGCTTGCCTTGCGGGCAGCGGTAATCTGTTTGCTGAGAGCAGTATACTGGTTCAGGAGAGGAGCATGCTTCTTCTGCACCGCTTCCAGGGCAGACTTAAGCTTAGCGAGCTGGGCAGCATTAGTGGCTTGAAGCTGCTTGTTCACTGCGGCAAGTGAAGCGTTATTCTGCTTGCGCAATTCCTGATTCCGCTGGAGGTCAGACTTCAGCGATGCCTGTAAACCCGTATATTCTGTGTACAGATTATGAATCTCGTCCAGCGCAGCATCCCACCCGGAATCTGCAGAGACACCGGACAAGGGATATACCCACAGTGACAGGATGATCACCAGCACAGCCATCCTTCGTACAGCTCTCCCCGTCAAAGGTGTAACAACTCCCTTACCTCTCCAATTCGTGCAGCCCGTGAATTTAAACATTGCGTTCAGCTCCTCTGATTGTTCATTTGGCAATAGACACAAAGAAGCACCTCCAAGAAAGGCATGAACTGCCTGTCCTGCGAGGTGCTTCTCCCGCTTAACGTGTGCTATTGTGCATTTACTATAACCCCGTGAACCTGCGGGAGTCAAGTGTTTTTAAGAACGCCAGTTCGTGAAATGGGAATTTTATCTTCTTTTTGTATATGACTCTGCCGGAAAATCTAGTAGAATGTATCTGTAGTTTACAATATTATATAAAGTTCGACATCTTGGTACTCACAGGAATGGGAGATGCATTATGCAGCTTAGACATGTGAAAATAAAAGGAACAGGCAAATATTTGCCGGAGCGTGTAGTTAGTGATGCAGAGCTTGATCAGATCCTTGGCACAACACCGGGCTGGGTGAACAAAATCACCGGCGTCGGCACCCGCCATTATGCCAATACAGATGAAACCGCCTCCTTCATGGGCGCAAGAGCCGCTGAAGCAGCTCTCGCTGATGCAGGCCTCAGCTTCAGCGAGGTCGATTGTCTGGTGTGTACAAGCGGAACCAAGGAGCAGCCGCTGCCGAGTACCGCCGTGTTCATTCAGCAGGCAATGGGTCAGGCGGATTCCGGTGTGCCGGCTTTTGATATCGATGCGACTTGTCTCAGCTTTCTTGTAGGGCTTGATGTGATGTCCTACATGGTGGAAGCGGGCAGATATAAAAATGTGCTGCTGGTGGCCACTGAGATTGCCTCGGTGGGGCTGAACTGGCAGGATAAGGAGAGCTCAGCCTTGTTCGGTGACGGAGCGGCAGCGGTGGTGATCGGGCCTGGGGAGACCGGTGATTCCTCGCGGATACTTCATGCCTCGCTCAAAACCTATAGCAGCGGTGCGCGTTATTCGGAGATTGCCGGGGGCGGGACCAGACTCCATCCCCAGAATTATACAGCCGAGGATGCGCTGCCTTATCTGTTCCATATGGATGGACAGGCTATATTCCGCAAAGCGTCCAAGCTGCTTCCGGATTTCATTGCTGATATGCTGAGTGCCACAGACAATAAGATGGACGACTTCACGCTGGTCATTCCCCATCAGGGCAGTGCAATGGCGATGCGTCTCCTGCGTAAAAAGCTGGGTATTGCCGAGGACCGCTTCCTCGACAACACTGCAGGCCATGGCAATACGATTGCCGCGTCCATCCCGATGGGGCTGCATGAAGCGATCCGTCAGGGCCGGATATCGCGCGGAGACCGGATCATGCTGATCGGTACAGCGGCAGGGCTGTCTCTGGGAGGCATGATTATTGATTACTGAGGCCCGGCATATTCTGATTACCGGCGGACGCGCCCCGGTGGCTCTGGAACTGGCGAGGCTGTTCAAAGCGGCGGGCCACCGGGTATATGTGGCGGAAAGTGCTGAGTATCATCTGTGCCGGGTATCCTCTGCCGTTGAGGCCAGCTTCCGGGTGCCTGCCCCAAGGCACCACCCGCAGGCTTATGTCCAGCGGCTGGCAGCGTTAACGGAAGAATTGGGCATCCACTGCCTGATTCCGACCTGTGAGGAGATATTCTATGTCTCTGCCGGTCTTGAGCATCTGACGGGGTGCTGCGTGCTTACGCCAGAACGAAGTATTCTGGCCGGGCTGCACCATAAAGGGGAGTTCATGATCCTGCTCCGTTCGCTCGGATTCAAGGTCCCGGACACGGTGCTGATCAGCAGTACAGAAGAATGGCGGAGAGCTGTCAAGCAGGCAGCTGACAAGGGGGAGCAGCGGGTCTACAAGCCTGCATATTCCCGTTTTGCCTCTAAAGTCATTCTCCCGGATAAAAGATCCGCTTCAACCATCCCGCATAGTCGCGTTACGAAGGAAGTAGAGCCTCCAGCCGGACTATCGGCCGGGGCTCCCTGGGTATCCCAGGAGTACATTCAAGGCAGAGCTGTTTGTACGTACAGTATTATTCACGAAGGCACAGTTGTGGCGCATGCCGCTTATGACAGCAGGTACAGGACGGGGCGCAGCGGGGCCAGCGTGTATTTTGAATCCCTGGAGCATCCTGCGGCTCTGGAATGGGTACAGCGGTTCGCCGCAGCAACCGGCTTCAGCGGCCAGATCGGATTCGATTTCATCGAACCGGAGAATGGGACGCTGTATCCGATTGAATGCAATCCGCGCGCAACAAGCGGTATTCATCTGTTCTCGTCGGAGGACGGACTGACGGAGGCTCTGCTGAATCCCGGCCTGCTCGTGCAGAGCGGAACAATTATTGTTCCGCGTTCAGCCCGCACGGCCATGCTGACGCTGCCCATGCTGGGCTGCGGGCTGAAGCCGGGAACCGGGGGCCTCCGCAGCTGGCGGCAAGCGCTGCTTGGAGCAGCAGATGTGGTCTACCGCAAGGATGACCGCCGCCCTGCCCGCGAGCAGTTCCGCATAGTATACGCCGCCTGGAAGACATCCAGGCGGCACCGCATCTCGATTACAGAGGCATTAACTGAAGATATAGAATGGAATGGTGAGGCATGACCAAAGCGCTCGTAACAGGTGCAACCGGATTTCTTGGACGGCATACTGCCCGGAGGCTGGCCCGGATGGGCTGGGAGGTCTACGCGCAGGGACGCAACCCGGAGCAGGGAAAGCAGCTGGAGCAGGAAGGTGCAGTGTTCCTGTCCGGGGATCTGCGTGATCCGGAGACTGCCAATAGCTTTTGCCGGGGAATGGATGTGGTGTTCCATTGTGCAGCCTTGTCGTCACCCTGGGGGAAGTACAAGGAGTTCTATACATGCAATGTGGAGGCTACAAGCCATATCGTAGAAGGGTGCAAAAGGCATGGCGTAGGAAGGCTGGTTCATATCTCCACGCCCAGTGTGTATTCCAGCCAGCGGCCCCGCTTCGGCATCCGGGAGAGTGATCCGCTTCCCGGGCGGCCGGCCAATGCTTATGCCGCAACAAAGCTGATCGCCGAGCAGGTAGTCCGGCAGGCAGCGAGAGAAGGGCTTACCGCCTTCATGCTCCGGCCCAGAGCCATATTCGGCCCGATGGACAACGCTTTGTTCCCCCGGCTGCTGGCAGCGAATGAGAGCAAGGGGGTGCCGCTGATGAATGGCGGACAGGCCAAGCTTGATCTCACCTGCGTAGAGAATGTAGTCGATGCCATGCTGCTCTGCTGTGAAGCCCCGGTCTCTGCTTCCGGCAGCGTCTACAATATTACTAATGGTGAGCCGCTAAGGTTCGAAGAGCTGGTCACCCGGCTATTCTTACTGCTTGGGCTTCCGCTGCACACCCGGCGTTTGCCCTACCCGGTAGCTTATACCGCAGCGGCCTTAATGGAGGGGATCTACAAGGTGCTGCCTATTCCGGGTGAGCCGCTGCTGACCCGTTATTCTGCAGCCGCACTCGGCATCTCCCAGACACTGGATATTACACTGGCCCGCGAGCAGCTGGGTTATCAACCGCGTATAACAACAGACGAGGGACTTCGTGCCTTTGCAGAATGGTGGAGGGAACAGCAATGATTACAGAAATTCCAGTTGAATTATCTATACTGTCTGCGGGCTATTGCCTGCATCCCGAGCGGCTGACGCTGCGTGGAGGCACACTGAAGCCGGTTGCCTTCCCGGCAGGTTATGCGCTGATCCGGCATCCGGAATACGGACCCATCCTGTTCGATACGGGCTACAGTGCGCGTTTCTTCCAGGAGACAGCAAGTCTGCCAGCCTCTCTATACCGCAAGATCACTCCGGTTGTCTATAGAGAGGAAGAGAGTGCAGTGCGGCGGCTGCAGGCAGGGGGGATCTCGCCGGAGGAGGTGCGGTATGTGGTGCTGTCGCATTTTCATGCCGATCATATCGGCGGGGTACGGGATTTCCCGCAGGCGCAGTATATCTATTTGCAGAAATCTTACGATGCCGTAAGCGGGCTGGGTCCGGTGCGGGCGACGAAGGCGGGATTCCTGCCAGGGCTGCTGCCGGAGGATTTCAGACTCCGCTCCATCCCTGTGGATGAAGCCTCAGCGAAGCGTGCGCTGCCGCAAGGCCTTCCGTTCTCGGAAGCCTATGATTTGCTTGGAGACGGCAGCCTGCTGGCGGTGGAGCTGTCAGGCCATGCCGCCGGGATGATCGGCGTATTCGTCTCCACCGGCGAGCATGATTATCTGCTCTGCGCAGATACGGTCTGGTCGAGCCGGGCGTTCCGGGAGAACCGTAAGCCGCACCTGGCAGCAGGCTTAATCATGTCCAGCCGCACAGAATACCACCGCAATTTCGAGCGGCTGCGCCAGCTGCATGAACAATTTCCCAAGCTTCGGATTGTACCCAGCCATTGCCGCGAGGCGCTTGCGCACTGGGGAACGGGAAGTGTGACATGAAGCGGATCAGGCAGGTGCTCACCCATTATATTCTCACCAAGTGGGGCAGGCGCTGGAAGAACCGGGCAGCACTCGAGCAGTGGCAGGAGAAGCGTATCCGGCTTCATGTAGATAAGGTGAGGCAGCGCTCGAAGTTCTACAGGGAGCTGTGGGCAGGCATTCCGTCCAAGGATTGGCGGAGTTTCCCGGTGATCGGGAAGCCGGAGATGATGGGGAATTTCGATCAGCTTAATACAGCGGGCATTACGAAGGAGCAGGCTTTTGCAGAAGCCTATGAAGCGGAGAACAGCAGGAACTTCAAGCCTATGCTGCAAGGCGTCACCGTCGGGTTATCCTCAGGAACCTCCGGCAACCGGGGGATTTTTCTCGTTGGAGAAGAAGAGCAGGCTGCCTGGACCGGTACGGTGCTGGCGAAGCTTTTGCCGGGTGGACTGTGGAAGCGGGCGAGCATTGCATTTTTTCTGCGGGCGAATAGTAATTTGTATGAATCTGTGAAGCAGGGACGGCTGCAGTTCCGGTATTTCGATCTGCTGGAGCCGCTTCCCCAGCTCTTGACCCGTATGAAGGAGTACCAGCCGGATATCTGGATTGCACCGCCGTCCATGCTGCGTCTGCTGGCTGAGGCACAGCAATCAGGCGATATGAATCTGCATCCCCGCCGGATCATTGCGGTTGCGGAAGTGCTGGACCCGCTCGACCGGCAGCAGATTGAGCAGACTTTCAGGCAGAAGGTGCATCAGGCTTATCAGTGTACGGAAGGCTTCCTCGGTGCGACCTGCAGTCACGGGACGCTGCATCTCAATGAAGATATTGTACATATCGAAAAAGAAATGCTGGATGAAAAATCACGCCGGTTCGTGCCCATCGTGACCGATTTCTCCAGAAGTGTGCAGCCCATCGTCCGCTACCGGCTGAATGATATTCTGACCGAAGCGGCAGAGCCGTGTCCCTGCGGTTCGCTGTTCACGGCCATTGAGCAGATCGAAGGACGCTGCGATGATATTCTGTATCTGCCCCATGCGGCAGACAGCACGCACGTTACGGTATTCCCTGATTTCGTTACCCGGGCTGTGCTGACGGCTTCCGCAGATATTGAGCATTACAGGGTTATCCAGCACAGCCTGACTGAGCTGGAGATCTCCTATCGTACACGGAGCGGCACCGATCAAGGCACGGAGCAGCAGATTACAGCAGAACTGATGCGCTTGTTCGCCAGGCTGTCTTGTAACACTCCGCACCTGACTTTTACCGCTTACAGCTTCGTGCCCGGAACTGTGAAGCTGCGCCGTGTGGAGAGGGGCTGGAAGCCGTGAAGAAGCGGGTAACGCAGTATGACCGCGATTCTGTTGCGGGGCTGGACTGGCCGGATACGGAATATGGGCGGTATGCCCGGGAGTATCTTATACCGCTGCTGGAGCGGGGAGCGCAACCTTTTATCGATAATGTGAGTACAACTGTTAAGGTGCTGACCATCGATGGGCTGCCCGTTCCGATTACTGTCAACGAAGCAGACTATGACAATTCCTATGTATGCTCACCCTATACCCATTATGTCAGCTATGCGCGTGAGGAGTTAGCTCTGCTTAATAACCGGATGTTTGAGCGACTCCTGTCGCTAATGCTCTCAGGGATGGGCCGGATGTTGCGACAAGCACGGTTCAACCGGGTGGTTCAGGTGAATAACTGGCTGCTGTCCACCAATCTGTATCCCGACTTAAGTGCGGAACAGCTGACGGCGATACTCGATTACCTCCGGCAGACTTATCCGGGTTATACCTTAATGTATCGTTCGCTTAGCCGGGAGACCTCGGGAGAACTCGTTGCCAGACTGCAGGAGTATGGCTGCAAGCTCGTTCCAAGCCGGCAGATCTACCTGCTGCACCCGAATACCTCCGGCTCGAAGGCCAGATGGCTGGTCAAACGCGACAGGAATCTGCTGGCAAAGCACGGCTATACTGAGGTTGGCCCGGAGGAGATCACGCAGGAAGACATTCCCCGGATCGTGGAGCTGTACAGACTGCTGTATATCGATAAATATTCGGCCTATAATCCGCAGTTCACCGAAGCCTATATTGCTCTTGCGTTGGAACGGAGAACCTTGCAGATCTACGGGCTGCGCAAGGAGGGAAGGCTGGATGCGGTGCTTGGCTTCTATGAGCGGGAAGGCGCGATGACGGCGCCATTATTCGGTTATGACACAAGTCTGCCTCAGTCCTTAGGACTCTACCGTATGCTGTCCGCTGTACTGATCGGGCTTGCAGGCAGCAGGGAACTATTACTGCACGAGAGCTCCGGCGTCGGCCAGTTCAAGCGCAACCGGGGAGCGTCTGGAGCCACTGAATATTCAGCGGTGTATGACCGGGGGACCTCTCTGCTGAACCGCTGCGGCTGGTCCATCCTGGAGCTGCTGCTCCGGCGGATCGGCATGCCGCTTATTCAGAAGCTGAAGCTGTAGGCCGGAACAATGAAAGTGAGACAGGAGGCAGAGGATGAATTTAGCTAACCGTATTACCTTGTTCAGGATATTGCTGATTCCGCTGTTCATTGCGCTTTTTCCCATTTACCCGGAAGCATGGGTCAACCAATTCCCGATTCTGGCATATTTAGAGGTACATGGTGTTTTTTATGCAGCCTTAGTTTTTATTGTGGCTTCAATAACAGATAAGCTGGACGGGTATGTAGCACGAAAATATAACCAGACTACCAATTTAGGAAAACTGCTTGATCCGTTGGCAGATAAGCTGCTTGTTGCCGCCGCGCTGATTCTAATGGTGAGTCTGCACATGATCCCATCTTGGATTGCTTTTTTAATATTGGCGAGGGAAGTTATAATGATGGGTGTCCGTATCGCCGCCTCAGCGCAGAAGGTAGCTTTGGCAGCCGATAAATACGGCAAATGGAAAATGGTGCTGCAAGTTGCTGCTATCTCGGCAATACTTTTGAATAATGCGCCCTTCAGCCTGTTCACTTCTTTCCCTGTTGACCTAACCCTGATGTATGGTGCGTTAGTCCTTACTGTATACTCGGGTTACAACTACATTAAGAACAATTATCAGCTGCTGCAATTGGAAGCTCATACATCACATCAATAATAAAAAGAGGTGCCCCATGAACACTAATTTAGGCCTGCCCCAGGGGCATGAGCCGGTTGCGCTGATTACCGGGACCTCCAGCGGATTCGGGCTGCTCACCGCAATCACGCTGGCCCGCAGAGGGTACCGGGTCATTGCCACCATGCGTGATCTTGGCCGCAGCAAGGAGCTGGTTCAGCAGGCTGAGCAAGCGGGGGTGCGGGAGCGTATTCATCTGCTGGCACTGGATGTGACGGACGAAGCTTCGATTGCGTCTGCCGTTCAGGCTAGTCTTGAGCTCGCCGGCAGAATTGATGTGCTGGTGAACAACGCTGGCTTCGCCGTAGGCGGATTCGTGGAAGAGGTCAGCATGGAGGCATGGCGAGGGCAGATGGAGACTAACTTTTTCGGACTGGTTGCCGTAACGAAGGCGGTGCTTCCTCTAATGCGGGTCCAGCGCAGCGGCCTGATTATTAATGTGAGCAGTGTCAGCGGCTTGAGCGGATTCCCGGGCTATGGTCCGTATGCCGCCTCCAAGTTTGCGGTGGAGGGGTTCAGCGAGAGCCTGCGTCAGGAGATGCTCTCTTTTGGCGTCCGCGTTGTACTGGTTGAACCGGGATCCTTCCGTACCCCCATTTGGGACAAAGGGATTACGGGAATGCACACAAATGAAGGCTCCCCCTATCACACCAGGCTTGAGGAGGTACTGCGATACTCCCGGCGGGCGTCCGAGACGGCTCCCGATCCGCAGGAGGTGGCTGACCTGATTGGACGGATCACTGCCTTGCGTGCGCCGAAGCTCCGCTATCCTGTTGGCCGGGGCTCGCGGGTGCTGATGATCGGCAAGGCCCTGCTTCCTTGGAAGGTGCTCGAGGGCATCATTTCGAGGTCACTTCGGGCGATGAAATGATAGCATGACAGAACAGAATTGGGGTGGATGCTTTTGCCGGGAACGGTAGGATTACATATATGCTTTGATGAGCAAGGCCGGGAGATTGAGGTGCTGGATGTGACCCGGGTCGATAAGGATATTTACCGGATTGAGGAGACGCCGATTTTTAACCCGGGGATTGCGCTTGGCGATATTATCCGAGTGAGTGAGCGTGAGGGGATCGCGTATTACATTGAGACGGTGAAGAAGTCCGGGCTTGTCCGGTATGCCTGGCTGCTCAGTAAAGAGGCGGCGGCTTCCGGCGAGATCCGCAGCTTCACGGAGCGGGTTACAGAGCATGGGGGTAGGTGGGAGCAGATCTTCGGCGGACTGCTGGTGATTTATCTGCCGAAGCACTCTCCAGTAGACGCGGAGCTGGAAATGTCGCGGATTATTGAGCATTTTGAAGGCTAATTATACGAATCTGAGGTGAAGGAAGTTGAAGAAATTCTTGAAGCAGTGGGTGCCGAGTATTGCCATTGGCATTATTCTATCCTTATTTATTCGTACCTACGTAGCAGAAGCTATGCGTGTGCCTACCGGCTCGATGATTCCGACTATAGCGATTAACGACCGGCTTGTGGTGGACAAAATGCTCTGGAATACCTCGCTGAAGCATGGCGATATCGTGGTGTTCCATCCGCCGGTCGCCGAAGATGCGCATAAAAGATATGTAAAACGGCTGATTGGACTGCCGGGCGATGTGATTGAGATCAAGGAGGGCAAGCTGTACCGCAACCATGAGGCTATTGCCGAGCCGTATCTCCAGGAAGCGATGACCTATACCTTCGGGCCGGTCACCGTTCCCGCAGACCATTATTTTTTCCTGGGCGATAACCGTAATGTCAGCTATGACGCTCACTTATGGGAGACTCCGTTCGTAGACAAGGATGCGCTGATCGGCAAGGTACTGTTCGATGTGAACCAGTTGTTCTAAATCGGGTAGTCTACCACCACAACGTTCTCCAGGATTCCCTCCAGCATGGACACGAACTTCTGATGGGCCGGATGCGGCCCGTACTCACGCAGGGCTTCCTTATTCTGAAAGGTCACGCGGAGACCCAGCGTATAGCCGTGGACATTCTCCTGCTCCTCGGTTACATTAATGCCTGCTGTAAGGTCAATGATGCCGGGGATTTGCTTTTTCAGCGCCAGCAGTGCTTGTAACAGGGCTTGCTCTTGGCTTGGTTCGAATTGCTCATTGAAGCGGAAGACGACGAGATGCTCATACATAATGGATTGATCCCCCTTGGACAAAGTGTTGGACTGCATTAGCGATTATACTACAAATTGGACGGATGGAGGTTGAACAAGTTGACCGGAGATTCCCTAGCCATAACCGACCGAATCAAAGCGCCTAATCCTGTTAAAACCTTGATAGGGGTGTTGCTTCCCATAATTATTCTGACACTGCCCCCTAACCTCGACCGGGATAGAAATTTCTATTTATACTACATCATGCTGGTATGGATTGGACTCAGTATCGTGACCTGCATCTTCATTCTTATCAACGCCCTGCGGAAGGAAGGGCAGCTTCAATGGGGGACAGATTCGCTTATTATTCGCAAAGAGCGCATCTCCGCGTCAGGGATTAAGGTCATTTACATAGATGGTCCGCTAGTAGGAATATTGCCTGCAGGCAAACGGATTGTCCCGGTTAATCTCTGCTTCAGGTTCACAGAAGACACAGCAGCGGTGAGGAAGAGACTAATGTACTGGGCAGAAGAGAACGAAATTAGGCTAAAATACAAGAGATTTGTCAGATGGCTCTGAACAGAATATGGAAAGGCGTCTAAAGACAGGGATTCTATAGCACTAGATTACGGGGAGTTTGTGACTTTCACCGGATTGTTACTTTACCGTCTGTTGACTATGATCAAGTGGAGCATAACGGAATATTTCTATAAATACAAAAGGGGTGCTGGTACTTGAAAGTACATGTCACGGATCTGAAGCACGGTGATTGTCTAATGGCAGACACTTTCAATGGTGTAGGTCTGCATGTTCTCCCCAAGGGGACACGTGTGGAGCGGGAAGAGATTAGTATCCTGATCCGGCACAAAATTGATTATGTCGATATCGAGCCGCGCAGCGGGCTGCATACGGATTCCGAACCTGCGCCCAGCCACGGGCTGCACGATGATTTTGATCTCGCTATTTTGAATTATGAAGCGATTTTTCTGGAAGCCTTGACGAAGGGTAGCTTCTCGCAGCCGGCAGTCGATGATACACTGAAGCCGCTATTGGAGACCTTGGAAGGGCAAAAGGATGTTGTCTCCCTGCTGCTCCTGCTGGACCGGGATGACATCGATACATATCACCACTCATTACAGGTGGGCTTATTATCCTATTACATTGCAGCGTGGATGGGTTACTCCAAGGAGGAGCGCTACCTGATCAGCCGTGCGGGCTATCTGCATGATATCGGCAAAAGCCAGGTGCCCCTGTCGATCCTGAACAAGCAGGGTCTGCTGACGGATTCCGAGAAGGATGAGCTGGCACGCCACACCTTCTATGGCTATGATCTGATCCGCGGCTCCAAAATGGACGAGGTTACTGCGCTGGTAGCCCTCCAGCATCATGAGTATGAGGATGGCTCAGGTTATCCGAATCAGCTGCTCAAAAAAGAGATTCATCCGTACGCCCAGATTGTTTCGGTAGCCAACATCTATATGTCGCTCACCACTTCTACTGCGAACCGTCCCAAGCAGGGGCTGGTTACGGTGCTGCGCAAGGTGCATGAGATGGGCTTCGGCAAGCTGAACGAGACGGTGGTGCAGGCATTGACCGGACATTTACTGCCCAGCTTCGTGGGCAAAAATGTGCAGCTGAGCAACGGCGAAGTGGGCATGATCGTCATGAATAACCCGCTGGACCTCTTTAAGCCGCTCGTAAAAGTGGGCGAGGGCTTCCGGGATTTGTCGCGTGAACGCAGCTTGTCCATTGATGAAGTAGTTAACTGAATAACTGGATGAAGAGGCACTGTCCGCAGCGAACCCTTCTAATTAACGGCCGGACTGTCCTTTTGGACGGTTTGGCTTTTTTTCGTGTGCAGAGAGAAGAAAGGAGGTTGCGCGCAGGAGTCCCTGTGACCGGAGGAAGGTTTGTGTTCACGCCATAGATTGGCTATGATTAATGAGAGATGGAAGAGTTGCATAGAGATTCTAGTCATTCTGTACAGCAGCATAAAGGAGAAATGAAGATGCATACCGACTACCAGTTAGAGAAATTGAAGCAGCTCAAATATGAGCTTACCCGCTTTATGATGATTTACAAGTTCGCTCTTGCCGAGATGGAAACCAAGATTGATATCCTCAAAGAGGAATTCCAGCTGCTACACGATTATAGCCCGATTGAGCACACCAAGTCCCGGATCAAGTCCCCGGAGAGCATTATGAAGAAAATGCTGCGCAAGAACAGTGAGCTGTCCCTCGCACAGATCAAATCCAGTATTAAGGACATCGCCGGGCTGCGGATCACCTGTTCGTTCATTTCAGATATTTATCAGGTCAGCGCTATGCTACAGAAGCAGGACGATCTCAAGGTGCTTGAGGTGAAGGATTATATTAAAAAACCGAAGCCGAACGGTTATCAGAGTCTGCATCTGCTTATCGAGGTTCCCGTATTCATGTCGGACTGTCAGGAGCATGTTTGTGTTGAGGTACAGATCCGCACGATTGCTATGGATTTCTGGGCCAGCCTGGAGCATAAAATTTTCTATAAATACAGCCAGGCGGTTCCCGAGCATCTGACACGTGAACTTAAGAATGCGGCTGACAAGGCGTACGAACTCGATCTGCAGATGGAGCGGCTGCACCGTGAAATTAAGGAAATCAAGGATTCGCAGGAGGACGAAGATCCATTCTCCGAGTTGCGGGATATGATTCTTAATAATCAGCAGTTCAGTCTGCCGGATAACTTTGTTAAGCTGTTGAAGGAATAGATGATGGTTTGACAGAAGGACATATACATACAGGAGTTAACAAGGGAGCGACTACAGGATGAGTGAAAAGCGTCTTCGTACCATTGCAGTGAACCAGGCAGGTTATTCAAGCGGAGGAGATAAGCTGGCTCTGTTCTCCTGGGACACCCCACGTTACCATATAATTGACATAGCAAGCGGAAATGTGGTATTCACCGGACAGACCGGGGCTAATATTGAGGATAAGCCCAGCGGCTGCCGTGTGCGCAGCGGAGATTTCTCGGCGCTTACCTCACCCGGGGAGTACCGGATCGAGGGGGCGGAGGGGGAGCAATCCGCTGCATTTTTTATTGCAGAGAAGCCGTATCAGAAACTGCAGCGGGGATTGCTGAAAGCCTTCTATTACTACCGCTGCGGCGTGGAGCTTGACGGAGAGTATGCGGGAGCCTGGGGGCATAAGGCCTGCCATCTGGCAGAAGGTACGGTCATCGGCCAGCCCGGGCTGAGACAAGACAGCAGCGGAGGGTGGCACGATGCGGGAGACTACGGAAAATACTCCGGGCCTGGAGCGAAGGCCGTAGCGGATCTTCTTCTGGCCTGGGAGCTGTATCCTGCGGCGTTTGCCGGTGTACATACACTACCCGAGAGTGACGGCAGCCTGCTGGATGTCCTGCTGGAATGCACCGTGGAGCTGGACTGGCTATTCAAAATGCAGGAGTCCGGCAGCGGCGGAGTCTACCACAAGCTGACCACAGCGCATTTCCCCGGACTTGATGTGATGCCGGAGGAGGATACTGGGGAGCTGTATTTCTCGCCAGTCTCTGCAGCTGCTACCGGGGACTTCGCCGGTGTGATGGCTATGGCGGCGCGGATCTACAAGCCGTTCGATGAGGCATATGCGGCGCGGTGTCTGGAAGCCGCGCGGGCTGCCTGGAGCTGGCTGACTGCGCATCCGCATGTGCCGGGCTTCACCAATCCGCGAGGGATTACCACAGGGGAATATGGCGATAAGGTAGACAGTGACGAGCGCTTTTGGGCAGCGGCGGAGCTATTCCGCACGACAGGAGATGAACAATTCCACAGTGCTGCTCTTGAGCTTGCCAAGCTGCCGTTCCCCAAATACAGCTTCGGCTGGGGGGATATGGGCGGCTATGGCACACTGGCTTACCTGCTCATAGGGGAAGCAGGCACGCTGCCATCCTTGTATGCGGAGTTAAGGGAGGGCTTGCTGGCAGAAGCAGACCGCCTGCTGCGGCAGAGCCGTCATGACGGCTACAGAATCTCGCTGCTGGAGCAGGATTATATCTGGGGCAGCAATATGCTGGTCATGAACCATGCCATGCTGCTGCTGGCAGCGGAACATTTCAGCGGGGAACAGGAATATGCTGCTTGTGCTCTGGATCATCTGCATTACCTGCTGGGCCGCAATGTGCTGGGAATCAGCTATGTGAGCGGGTTCGGCGAACATGCGGTCATGCATCCCCATCACCGCCCTTCTGTGGGCGATCATGTGCTTGAGCCGGTTCCGGGCCTGGTGGTTGGCGGCCCGGACCGGGGACTGCATGATGAATATGTGAAGAAGCATTTGCGGCGCAAACCCGCAGCCCAGTGTTACGCGGATCACGAGGACAGTTATTCCACGAACGAGGTAACGATCTACTGGAATTCACCGGCATTGTTCGTGACGGCGAGATTCAATTGCTAATCAGATAAGGAGACGGGCCATGCAGTCATTCAAAGTGATTAGTCTGGATATGTTCCAGACCCTGGTGAATATTGAGAGCAGGCGGTCAGCGGTCTGGAGGCCGATTCTCCAGCAGACGTTCAGTGAAGCAAGGGCACTGCAACTCGGCAAGCAATTGCTGAGCCGTTATTATGCCGCAGCCTGCGAAGCCCGGGAGGCGGGTACTTTTATCAGCAGCAGAGAGATCTATTACAGAGGGTTTCAGAGCGTATTCCAGGAGTCCGGCTTGGATTACGATTGTGAGCAGGCAGTGGATAACCTCTTTGCTCAGCACCGGCTGTCTGAAATGTACGCTGACACCGAGGCCTTCTTACAGCGCATATGCCGGAATTATCAGGTATGTATTGTAAGTGATACAGATGATCTTATGCTTCCTGAGTTCTACCGGAATTATCCCATCTTGCTGTTCACTTCGGAGACGTATCAGTCGTATAAAAATGACACGCATAACCGTATGTTTACTGAGGTGATAGCCCATTATGGGGTGGAGCCGGAGCAAATTATCCACATTGGAGACTCTGCGTCAGATATTCTCGGAGCAGCCAGAGCCGGAATCAAATCCTGTTGGCTCAACCGGAACGGTCAGCCCTGGGAGCTTGAAGTCAAGCCGGATGTTACAGCGGGAACACTGGAAGAGGCCTATGAGCTGATATCCAGCGAACAATAACAAAGGAGCTGTGAGCGAAATGAACGACGATGTGGAAGAGCAGGAGCTGGAATTGTTAAAATACCCGATTGGAAGATTCGCCCCTAAGGGGAACCGGACAGCAGAAGTGCGGGCAGCATCGGTTGCGGTCTTTAGGCAGTTGGGAGAGGAGCTGCGGGCAGCAGTAGAGCCGCTAACGGCGGAACAGCAGCATACGCCATACCGGCCGGGAGGCTGGACCGTAGTTCAGGTCGTGCATCATCTAGCCGACACCGGCATGTACGCGTACCTCCGTTTCAAGCGGGGGCTGACGGAGGAAGCACCGCTGGTTCCAAGCTACAGACAGGATCTGTGGGCGGAACTGGGCGATTCTTCCAACGAACCGGTGGAATCCTCACTTCAGCTCATCGGACTGCTTAACCGGAGATTCGCGACCTTGCTGGACTCCTTGCAGCCTGAGGATTATGACCGGACCTTCGTAAGCGGCGGTCTTGGTGAAATGACACTGGACACCGCAGTGGAAAGGTACATCTGGCACAGCCGCCATCACATTGCGCAGATTACAGCATTAATCCAGCGAAGCTGCTGGTGAATGATAACTTTGTTGTACCATGGACAGACGGAGAGGGTGTGTACCCGCCGTCTTTTTATTTTGTCTGGGATTGGAAAAGGGTGTGGAGGTCCGGCGAGTATACGAGGAGTCTGGAATGTATGTGGAAAACCACATACATTGGGGCAGATACGGGGCCTCCGGGCAAAATGTATGCGGAAAACAGCATACAATAGCATAGGCGGCTGCGGGGCACGTGAGACGTTACTCCTTTTATGGTTGCAGCTCCATCCAGCGACTGCCCATCCGCACAATCTATTGTAGAATGAACCTGTCACCTGGGCGTGGGCGGATACATATCTTATAACCAGAACGATAAAAACGGCCCCGAGGAAAGGACGGATATGTGTGACCTCTTATATGGACTATACGTCGCCGAATACACAGTTTACGTTTGATATGAATTGCAACACCTTGTTCAAGAAGGATGACTGCAATTATATCAACGTACTGGGCATCAAAAATCTGAACACCCTGGAGAATACCTCGCTGCTCGATATCTTTCTCAGCAGATCCAATGTAGTCGAGCCGCATTATCATCAAAATGCCGCTGAGCTGGTGTATTGCATCTCAGGCGCGGCTGTGGTGTCGCTGATCAACCCGTTTACGAATGAGCTGCTGCATTTTCCGATCACCCCGGGCCAGGTTGCCAATGTACCGCAGGGCTGGTGGCATTATGAAGTGGCCACGATGGATTGCACCCATCTGCTGGCGATCTTCGATGCTCCAACACCGGAGGTCATCCTCGGCTCGGATATTCTGAGTCTAACTCCGGCCAATGTGCTGGCACATACCTACTGCCTCAATGAAGCGCTGGTTAAGGAAACACTGGCTCCGGTGAAGCCTCAGACCCTCATTGGTCCGCCTGCAGACTGCTGCCCCCCTGCGAAGGCTGCGGCCGAGAATATGAAGGGAACCTACCCCGCTCCTGCCAATATGGCGCCGATGATGGCTAATGCGAACATGCCGCCTTACATGCATCAGCAGCAGGCTCCGCAATCCTTCGGATACCAGCCGATGGCGGTACACGGTTATTATGCTCAGCCGTATGCCCAGCCCTACCGCCAGCAGCAATACGTCCCGGCTCCTCCGCAAGCTGTACATGAGGCGGGAACCGAATAACAGAAATCCACACAGCACAAACGGCAGCGTATTCTGTGAATGCAGAATGACGCCGCCGTTTTTTTTGCAAATATAAGAACTTATATGTTTCACATTATAACTTATCCTTCAATTTCTCGCTGAAACGGTGCCGTCCTATAAAAGGACGGCAAAGCCGTTTCTACTTGGATCTAAGATGAGATAGTTTGTCTTCAATGATTCTTATCTGGAACCTGGAAAGAATGCAGATAATTCTGAATATCCTCCTGCGGGGTCTCGAGCAGACCTGTCAGCATGCGCTGAATAGCATACAGGGAGGCAACCTTTTCGTCGATTTCGGTGATTTTGTCACGGACGAGTTCCTTTAAGGTATCTTCATCCATCTTTGAGCCGAGCAGGGCGAGCGCCGCCTGGATTTCTTTCAGTGAGTAGCCCAGGGACTGGGCATCCTTGATGAACTTCAGCTTCACCAGATAATCGGCAGAGTAGATCCGGTATCCCTTTGCGGTCCGCTCCGGGGGAGGCAGGATGCCGCTGTCTTCATAGTAACGGATGGCTGCCGCACTCAGCCCTGCCTGCCGCGCCAGTTCACCACGGGTCATTCCCTTCATCTGTTATTCCCTCCTGTACTCGATATCTATCTACGTCTATGGTCTCTTGTGCGTGTAGGCCGGGTCAAATGTTACCTCCGGGTATTCGGCCGAAGGACCGTTCAATAGAGCCTGAGGCTCGCCTTTCAGATATTGATCGAAGAATGACCGTACATAAGATCTGGTAATATCTACAGTATGCACCGGATCGAGACCATTTGCGAATAAGGAAGGCGACAGCAATGCAATCTCGGTGAAGCTCTGATGGATGAAATGATCGATGGTCAGATAATAGGTATCCCCGGAGCTGCGGGTCATCACAGACTCCAGATCGGGAGCGAATTCCTCATAAAAGACCTTATCCTTCTTCGTTGCAGCCGGATCAAGACTCTGAGCGGTACCGCCAGTCATCATATACATAAACGGCTGCTTAAGCCCGGCATGCGCAACCTCCCCCCAGAAGCCGCCTTCCAGACTGATGCCTGCCTTGAACCGCTTATCCTGGGCAAGTGACTCAGCAGTGGTTGCCCCGCCATAGGAATGACCGAAGATCCCAGCGCGGCTGAGATCCAGCTTACCCTGGAACAGTCCGTTCGGGTCCTGATTGTTCCACTCCGTCAATGTATCCAGCACAAAGCTGGCATCTGCTGCACGGATTGCGATCCCGTTCACATTGTGATTGTAGAGCTCAGCAGAAGTATCGAATTCGGGATCAGGCACGTAATAGACTGAGTCTCCATCTGGGTAAGTGACTTTGGCTGAGGTATAAGGATGGTCCATCCCCACTACGATATACCCTTGGCTGACCAACTCTTCAATCACTGACATACTTTGAAACCGGGTGGAGCGGATTCCCGGCGAGAACAGCAGTACCGGATAACTGGCTTCTTCAGCAGACAGCTGTACTCCATCGACGACATGGGTAGGGATAGCGGTGACATGACTGAACAACAGCTTCGGCAATCCGAATACAAGGCTCACCGCTTCCCCTAAAGCGGAAGGATAATGGCCTTTTGGCTTACCCTCAGCGAGTTCCGGAGCGACCGGGTACCAGACATTGATCATCAGCTTCCGCTTGTCGCCTTCCTGTGGGCTTAGTGTCTCGTCACGGTTCTCATCCGTCAGCTCTCTTGCTATCGTTCCGATGGCATAGTGTCCTGTTGGTTCGGGTAACGTGAACATGGGCAGCAGCCGGCTCGCATATACGGATACACCTGCCAGAAGGAGGATAACGATCAGCAGCAGGCTTTTCCATAGCTTCGTAGATCTCTTCGGCCGGTCCCGTGAGTCTTGCTTCAAGAGCCTGAAGCTCAGTATGATCAGTAGCCCTAGTGCTGCGGCGTAGGCCGGAGCCATCTGGATACGGTAATTCTCTATCACTCCATGCAGTCCCAAGGCTGTTATGACAGCCAGCAGCATCCCGGTATCCAGCCGCCGGCCCTTCTTCATAAATAAAATCCCCGCTGTGGCAGCCAGAATCACAACAATAATTACAATCTCTAATCCTCTCATTTGCAGTACCTCCACCTATAATTGTCTGTTACAGGGATAGCATAAAGGTTGAAGTATACTTCAAGGTCAAGGCTTAATTAGCCGGTAAAAGTGACAGACAACGGGGAGCCCTGAGATGGAAAGCAAAAAAGACGGCAGAATGTTCTGTGAATTCAGAACATTCTGCCGTCTTTGTTATAATATAAAGCTAGGATAAGCGGACCAGCACGCGCCCCCGGGTGCCCGACTGGAGAATATCCTGAAGCGCCGCAGGCAGCTCAGTCAGAGAAATCTCACGGTCCACCAGCGTATCCAGCACCGCAGGCTTCATGTCGCCTGCCATACGCTGCCAGAGCTTGGCCCGTATCTCCATAGGGCAAGCTACGGAATCGATGCCGAGCAGACTGACTCCGCGCAGGATAAACGGCAGGACGGTGGTTGGGACAGCCGTGCCTGCGGTTAAGCCGCTTGCGGCAACTGCGCCGCCGTAGGCGATTTTGCTCAGGACAGCAGCAAGCGGGGCGCCCCCCACTGAATCTACTGCGGCCTGCCAAAGCTGCTTGTCCAGCGGCTTCACCGCAGTGCCTGCGACCTCTTCGCGGGAGATCACCTCTGCAGCACCCAGCGCCTGCAGATATCCGGCTTCATCCGTTCTGCCGGTACTGGCGGTAACCTGGTAGCCCAGCTTCGCCAGTATGGCGGTTGCCGCACCTCCGACACCGCCGGTGGCACCAGTGACGAGTACTTTTCCCTGATCGGGAGTCATGCCTTGTGCTTCCAGCGCCTGCACAGACAGCGCCGCTGTGAATCCGGCTGTGCCATAGATCATAGCTTCCCGCAGGGTTAAGCCCTCCGGCAGGTCCACTACCCAGTCTGCAGGAATGCGGGCGTACTCGCTGAAGCCTCCGAAGTGGGAGACTCCGATCCCATAGCTGGTGGCAATGACCGACTGGCCTTCGCGGAAGCGGCTGTCCTTCGATGAGACTACCGTCCCTGACAGGTCAATCCCCGGAATGAACGGATAATTTCGTACAATATTCCCATTCGGGATGCTTGCCAGCCCGTCTTTATAGTTTACACTGGAATAAGCTACCTTAATTAACACTTCACCGGCGGGCAGTTCTTCCAGGGATACCGGTCTGACCTCTATGGAGAATGGTTCTGTCTTGTCCACTACCAATGCTTGAAAAGGGTTCGTCATATCTTCTCTCTCCTAATCCTTGCTGTGTTTGTTCGAAAATAAGAATTCATAGTCTTCGCGCCATTACTATTGTGCCCTGTCAATCTTGGAAACACAATGATATCCTACACTAGATGGTTACTAAGGAGAGTCCATATGAGAGTGAAAATACGTAAAACCGTGCTTACCACAGCAATCTGCCTCGTTCTGGGCGGGGGAGCGCTATACGGGTTCGCAGCATCTGATTCCGCCCCGGCGGCACACCACCGGCTGCGTCTAAGTGAGGACGAGCCTGTGCGGTATTTGCAAGGGTTGGAGTCTGTGACTCAAGATCAGCTGGAGCTGACGCTTGGCGATCAGAGCCGTCCGGGCAATTATATCAGTATCCCTAATCATACAGAGTTGCTATGGAGGAAGCCAGTGCCTACACCGGCAGGTGAAGGGGAGCTAATCAAGTTCATACAGGAGGGAAGCGCGGTCTATCCTGCTCCTGAAGTTACTTATTATTGGCTGTGCTATCAGCGTCCCGGCAAGAGTGACAGCGATAATACGGTAACCTACTATATAGAAGCGAAAGTATTGGGGCAAGACGAAGAAGCTGCGGAAGCAGAGCTGCTAAAGCTGGCTGAGGAATGGGAAATTCCCGGTTAACCCGGAATAAATTATGAACATCGTGTGAACTGTAGTATATTGAGGATAGAATTCATCCGTCTGATGAGGGAGGCATAACTCTATGTCCATTGCAACAACGATGATTATCCGGCTTGAAATCCGTAAGGCAGAAGCTACTTTTGGTGATGTGGCGTCCAGGCTGGCAGCGGCTGGCGGTGATATTGTAGCGATTGACGTGATCCGTGGCGGCAAGGATGTGACGACCCGTGACCTGACTGTCAATGTGCAGGATGCGGCGAATGAAGAGATTATAAGCGTGCTGAAGAATATGGCCGGGATCAAAGTCATCAATGTCTCCGACCGTACCTTCCTGGCCCATCTGGGCGGCAAAATCGAGGTCACCCCAAAGATGCCGATCAAGAACCGCGAGGATCTGTCGCTGGTGTATACCCCCGGTGTGGCCCGTGTCTGTACGGCAATTGCCGAAGATCCGTCCAAGGCATATTCCCTGACGATGAAAAGAAATACGGTAGCTGTCGTCACCGACGGTACCGCTGTGCTCGGCCTTGGCGATATCGGGCCGGAGGCGGCGATGCCGGTGATGGAAGGCAAGGCCATGCTGTTCAAGCAGCTGGCGGATATTGACGCGTTCCCGCTGTGTCTGGATACCAAAGTTCCGGAAGAAATCATTCAGATCGTGAAAGCGGTTGCTCCCGGCTTCGGTGGCATCAATCTGGAGGATATCAGCTCTCCGCGCTGCTTCGAGATTGAACGGCGGCTGTCGGCGGAGCTGGATATTCCGGTCTTTCATGATGACCAGCATGGAACGGCAGTAGTTGCTCTGGCTGGTCTGCTGAATGCGCTCCAAGTCGTAGACAAGACTATCGAGGATTCCAGAATCGTAGTCGTCGGCATCGGAGCGGCAGGGGTGTCGATCTGCCGTCTGCTGCTGGCTGCGGGTGCGAAGCAGATCTACGCGGTAGACCGGGCAGGGATACTGCACCGGAATGAAGCCTACTCGAACCCTGAGTGGAGCTGGCTGGCCGAAGCTACCAACCCTGAGAATCTGAGCGGAGGACTCGACGAAGCCATGCGCGGAGCGGATATATTTATCGGGGTCTCCGGGCCAGGCATTCTCAAGGTGGAGCATCTGAAGACGATGGCCCCGGACAGTATCGTGTTCGCCATGGCTAATCCGACCCCGGAGATTGAACCGGATCTGGCAGAGCCTTACGTCCGGGTGCTGGCCACCGGCAGAAGCGATTACCCTAACCAGATTAATAACGTGCTGTGTTTTCCGGGGATTTTCCGCGGGGCGCTGGACTGCCGGGCGAAGACTGTGAATCTGGAGATGAAGCTGGCAGCGGCGCAGGCCATTGCAGCAGTGGTCCACCCGGATGAGCGGAATGAGCAGTATATTATTCCGAGCATTTTCAACGAGAAGGTCGTGGAGCAGGTACGTCTGGCTGTCATCCGGGCAGCTATCGCCACTGGCATCGCCCGGCGCATCCCGCCGGATGTGAGCTGAGGAGCGCGCTGAGCATCTGGAAGGTGAACAAAGCTGTGGCCTGGGGCCGCGGCTTTGTTTGCGTCTGCTTAGCATGGTAAAATATACGAATGTATACAATGATTCTTTCTTTCAGGAGGGCGTATGTACCGCAGAATTCATATTATGGGAGCTTCCGGGGCGGGAACGACGACCCTGGGCAAGGCGCTTGCGGAGAGGCTTCCGCATGTTCAATTGGATAGTGACGATTACTTTTGGGAGCAGAAGTACACGAAGCAAAGTGTTGTAGCAGAGCGTTTGAACAAATTGCAGACGGATCTGGCGCGGCATGAGCCATGGATTCTGTCCGGTGCGGTTTGCGGCTGGGGGGATTCGCTGCGTGACACGTTCGACTTGGTGGTTTTCCTGTGGATTCCTGAGCAGGTTCGTCTGGAGCGGTTGCGGGCGAGGGAGTATGAACGTTACGGGGATGAGGGTCTGCCGGGCGGAGATAAATATGAGGATGTACAGGATTTTATGGCATGGGCCGCGCTGTATGATACGGCAGGACCGGAGGTCCGCAGCCGGACGCTGCATGAGGAATGGATGGCCGGGCTAAGCAGCGATCTTTTGCGGCTGGAAGGGGATTTTACAGTAGAGGAACGGGTGGAGGGAGTACTGCAATACATGTCCCGCTAGCTCTAATTCAACCTATGGGAAAAGGGGCTGACCGTGAATGAAGAAGATGTTACGTGTGCTGCTGCTTCCCGGAGTTCTGCTACTGCTGCTGACGTCCTGCAATACGGAAACGACCCATTTCAACTATACCTTCAAGGGCGAGGGTGACACCTGGTCGGGCGTTTATAAGCAGGAGGCCAGCCAGAAGCTGATTACTAGAGGGGACAAAGTAAGCAGTGAAAGCTCCAAACAATATACCTTCGATCTGAAATACAAGGGTAAGCAGTCCGATCTGGGGGAAATCAAGCAGTTCAAATATGGCTACAAAGGCTTCAGCGGCGGCGGCACCCGCACGGAGGAAGGTCCAGTACGCTGGGATATGCTGCATATGGGTGGATATGGAGAAGGCGCGTTTGAATATGAGGACTCCGTCATTAAAGTAACTGTGGAGTGGGACGGGAAGAGTGAGGAGTTTGAGTTGAAGAATGCGAAGTAGGGGGCATAACAAGACATGGTAACCATAGAACAAATTGAAATCGTATCACTGGAAGCATTGAACACACTCTACGATGAATTAATGGGCGGACGGGCGGACCCGCTGAAGCTGGAGAATGCTTTTCGGACCATCCGGGAGGACGAGCGGTATGTGCTGCTGGGTGCTTTTGTAGACGGGGAATTGTTAGGCTCGCTGATGGGGATCGTCTGCCAGGACTTGGTGGGCGATTGCCGCCCGTTCATGGTCATTGAGAATGTGGTGGTGTCTTCGCGCGCACGGCGGCAAGGTCTCGGCAAGAAGCTGATGACTGCGATCGAAGCGATCGCGCATGAACGGGACTGTTACTATATCATTTTCGTGTCGGGGGAGAAGCGGAAGGAAGCGCATATTTTCTATGAGGCGATGGGGTATAGGGAAGAGAAGGTCGAGGGATACCGCAAGCATCTTAGCTCGCATTAGGGTGGCATAGAGGACATAAAAGTTTGGAGAAACTGAAAATTGCCCCGGCATATTCTAGCCTGAAATAGCAGTGTCCGTACGAATGACATTGTTATGGAGCCAAATTGAGGGCCATCATCTTCGAAAATTCATCCTCTGAAATGCTACCCAAGAGCGGCATGAAGGTCTGGTCTATTGTATTATGTACAATCAAAAGGTGGAAAACCATAGCTTTTTCGCCATCGATTGTACTTCATACATTAGATTTTCGGATATTTGCCTGAAATGGACCCTTTTAAGAAATTCTATTGCAGCAAATACATTAGAATGCGTTTTGGAGCGCTTTTTTTCCGATTCTACTGTACATAATGCAATTACCTGGCGGGAAATCTAAGAATGACGGAGAGTGGAATGCTCCTTCGTATATACTGGACAACATACTTTTTACTAAAATTGCACAACCAAGAGCAGGGAATGTCTCCCTGCTCTTATTTTAAGTTTGACCATCTCCATGATAGCGCTTTATAATCCGTTCATAGTGGCTAGGGCCAGAGTCAAGATTACAGAAGGCGGGGGAGAATCATGAATCCAATATGCAAGGTGCTGATTGTGGACGATGAAATCCTGGTCCGGCAAGGGATTAAATATGTGTTGGACTGGGAACAGGAAGGATTTCAGATCGTGGGTGAAGCGGCCAACGGACGGGAAGCATTGAATTCGCTGCAGACCTTGCAGCCGCATATCATCATTACGGATATTGTCATGCCGGTGATGGATGGCGAGGAGTTAACCCGGCTGGTGAAGCGCGATTATCCGGCTACCGAGGTGATTGTGCTGAGCAGCTTCAGCGAGTTCCATTATGTGCGCTCGACGTTCCAGCATGGGGTGGCGGATTACATTCTGAAGCCGAAGCTGGAAGCCGGGGCCTTATTGCAAGTGTTGAAAAAAACCCGGGAACGCATCCCGGGACTGAGCGGCACCGGGGGACAAACGGAGGCAGAAGCGCAGCCGCTGGATACCCTGCTCGGCCGGATGCTGGCCGGTTACCGGCTGCCGCCGGAGAGCGAAGCGTATGTGAAGCAGCTGCTTCCGCATGAATGCTTCGCGCTGCTGGGCTGGGAACCGGCACAGCCAGCACCGGGCGGCGAAGCCATTAACCATACCGCCATAAACGCGGTCAGCAGCGACAACGCCATGAATCATACCGTTATTAATGCAGTCAGCAGCAACGCCGCCAATGCACATGAGGCTGCATCCGCTACCGTGGTTACCGCTGTTAACGGTGAACTAAGCCGGAGTGTTCCGGGACTGGTGCAGTGCGTTATTCCATGCGCAGAGCCTTCGGGCACTACGTTCATGCTGATCAATCTGGAAGAAGCCCATGGGCCGCAGCTGCTGGAGGCTGTACACCAGTTAGCAGATACACTTGCCGGACAAGAGGTGGAGCTGCGGCTGACGCTGAGCCGGACATTCAGTTCGCTGGGCGAACTGGCGGCCGTCCAGCAGGAGAACAATGCGAGACTACAGCAGTGCCGGTTTTTCCGGCCGGAGCAGACCCTGCTTATCCAGCCGGAACGTCCAGATCAGGGGACTGCGCTGCCCAAGTTCAACCTGACGCCCTTCACAGAACAACTGAAACGGCAGCAGCTGGCGGAAGCGTTCGGTGACCTGCATCAGCATGTGGATGCGCTCAGCCGCCAGAATGACGGGGATGTGTATCAGTTCAAGTCCTTCCTGGGCAATATTATCTTCAATATTACGAATCAGTTCAGCCATCTGCAGGAGCTGGAGGAGGGGAAATACGGCCTGTTCCGGGCCATTGATGAAGCGGATACTGCCGAGCAGGCCATACGGATTCTGGATGATTACTTGAGCCGGATCATGGAGCTGACTTTATCGGCAGCGCCAGCACCGGGCAGCAATGCCAACATGACGAAGCTGCTGCAGTACATAGAGGAGCATTATGCCGAGCCGTTAACCCTTACGGAGCTGGCCCGTCATTTTCATTTCAACCCTTCGTATCTGTCGAGCTTGTTCACGACCTACAATCACGAGGGCTTCAAGGAGCATCTCAACACGGTCCGCACGGGTAAGGCGGCAGAGCTGCTGCGGGCCGGGGAGGCACCCATAGCGGAGATTAGCAGTATGGTCGGATACGGGGACCACAGTTATTTTTGCAAAGTGTTCAAGAAATACAACGGCTTGTCCCCGAGCGGCTACCGGCGTCAGCATTACGGGCAGGAGTAGAGCGTATGCGCAGATACTGGGAGCGGTTCAAATTTCACAGCCTGTTCATCAAAATCTTCATCGTCATGCTGATCAGCATCATCGCCGTAGCCATCGCTTCCTCCTGGACGACCGTCCGCATGTCGGAGAAGCTGTTCATGAATACCTTCAGCATTACGAATTCCAAGGTGATCAGCCAGATTAAGGCGAGCTTTGAAGCCTTTCATTATTCGATCGTTACGGCTACTAATAATACTCAGCTAAGTGGCACGATCCGTTCCTTCCTGTCTGAGGAGGACTCGGACTCGCTGCGGATGCTGCGGACCTATTACAATATGACCACGCAGATGAAGAAGATTCAGTCCACTCTCGATGCCTACCAGGTCGGGATCAAAATCATGGGCAAAAACGGCCGCAGCTACTCCACCAATACCAACAATCTGCTGATGAGCGACCGCGAGCTTCAGGAGCATGAGCTGACACGGAATACTCTTGCTGAGCCGAAACGGCTGATGTACCAGTTCTATGAGGAGACGGTGCAGAATTCGCCGCAGAAGGAAGCGGTGATCGTAGGCAGCAAAGCGCTGGTGGACCGGACGACCGGCGATATTTACGGAACGCTGTTTTTTACCATTCATGAAAAGGATTTCCGCTCCTTCTACGGGAGCTTTGTCAGTACCGGGAACGATGTGGTGATCCTCAATAAGCAGGGGATGATTGTGTCCAGCAACCGCAGTGATCTGATGGGCCAGCAGGCGGGGGATCTATTGCAGGTGGCGAGTGAGATTGAGGAGCAGCAGCTTGCGTACCAGAACATTGATTTCCAGGGCACTGATTCGATTCTGATTGCGGATTACCTGCCGTCTTACGATTTCTATATTGTGAACCTGATCGATAAGCAGACGGCCCTCGGCCAGATGGTTAACGGTAAAATGGTCGTGCTCTTCTGCTCAGCCATCGTGGCCGTGGCCCTGATCGTGGTGTTCCTGATCTTCAGAAGGCTAACCCGGTCGCTCACGCTGCTTACCCGGCAGATGTCCAAAATCACCGAGCGTAACTTCCACAATTACATTACGGTTACGGGGAGCTTTGAATTTCAGGAGCTGGGGCATGCCTATAACTATATGCTGGACGAGCTGAATGAATATGTCGAGAAGCTGGTGGAGACGCAGAAGGAGCAGCGGAATGCCGAGCTTGCGGCCTTGCAGCATCAGATTAACCCGCATTTTCTGTACAATACGCTGGCTTCGGTCAACTTCCTGGTGCAGCAGGGCAGTCAGGAGAAGGCGGTGCATACGATTCATGCCCTGATCTCGATGCTGCAGAATGCGCTGAGCGATGTCAGTGAGAGTATCACGGTGACGCAGGAGCTGGAGAATCTGAAATCCTATGTGTTCATCAACCATGTGCGGTACGGCGAACGGATCAGGGTGAATTTCTTCGTCTCCCCGGATTGTATGGACTGTCATCTGCCGAAGCTGATTATTCAGCCGTTCATTGAGAATGCCTTCTTCCATGCGTTTACGCGCAAAAGCGGCGGATATATCCATATCCTCATCTCCCAGGATGCCGGATCTCTGCTCTGTGAAGTGGTGGATAACGGGGATGGAATGGATACCGGAGCGGCTGATCTGCCTATGTCGAGCCTTGCGGGGAAGCGCCAGCTGTTCACTGGAATCGGCATCAAAAATGTGCATGACCGGCTGGTGCTGATGTACGGCGAAGAATATGGAGTCACCATTAAGAGTGCGCCGGGGGAGGGGACTGCGATCCGAATCCGCCTGCCGCTGATGAAGAAGTGAGATTATTACCATTTTCCAAAAAAAGAACAAACGGCCAATAGGCAGCGCTTACAATCAGGCGATAAAATGACCAATCCCCATAAAGTAAGTTCTAACGGGTCCCCCGGAGCGGGTGATAAGATTACTTATGTAATAAATAAGCGCTTACATTCAAGCGAGATACAGTAAAGCGCATCAAAGGGGAGGCTTACCAATGAAAAAAGGCTTTGCGTTAGTCCTGATTTGCCTGCTACTGCTTACGGCCTGCAGCTCGAACTCCGGGTCCAAGAATTCCGGCAATACTGCTGCGGACACGGGAAAGACAGAGAATACAGCAGCTACAGAGCCTGCACAGGCGAAGGAAATTACGATTTGGGCTTGGGACCCTGCATTCAACATCGCCGCGCTGGAAGTGGCCAAAGCAGAATATGCCAAGACGAACCCTGACGTAAAAATTAATATTGTGGAATATGCACAGGCGGATATCATCCAGAAGCTGAACACGGGGCTGAACTCCGGAACCACCAAAGGTCTGCCGAATATCGTGCTGATTGAAGACTACCGTTCCCAGAGCTTCCTGCAATCGTACAAGGATTCCTTCTACGATCTGAGCAGCAGCATCAAAGGCACGGACTTCGCGGATTACAAGAGCGGTCCGACCAGCCTGGACGGTAAGCAGTACGGAATTCCTTTTGACTCCGGCGTTACCGGCCTCTATGTCAGAACCGACTATCTGGAGCAGGCAGGCTACAAGCCCGCCGATCTGCAGGATATCGACTGGAAGAAATATATTGAAATCGGCAAGGCCGTGAAGGACAAAACCGGCAAAGCGCTGATTACGCTGGACCCGAACGACCTCGGACTGATCCGGGTCATGATTCAATCCGCAGGCGAGTGGTACCTGAAGGAAGACGGCAAGACGCCTAATATTGCGGGAAATGCACCGCTTAAGGAAGCTTTTGAAACCTATAAGGAGCTGACCGAATCAAACGTAGCCAAGGTGCATGCAGACTGGAGCCAGTTCGTAGCCGCCCTGAACAGCGGCGATGTAGCATCCGTGCCGACAGGCAACTGGATCACCCCTTCGATTACGGCTGAAGCGTCACAATCCGGCAAGTGGGGCATCGCACCGCTTCCCAAGCTGACTGTGAACAAATCCGTTCATGCCTCGAACCTGGGCGGAAGCTCCTGGTATGTCATGAATGTGGATGGTAAGGAGACGGCAGCAGACTTCATGGCTAAGACCTTCGGCTCGAATGTGGAAATGTACCAGAAGCTGCTCACGGATATCGGTGTCATTGGCACCTTCAAAGCGGCTGCGGGCGGAGAAGCTTACAGCCAGGCCAATGAATTCTTCAGCGGTCAGAAGATTGTATCGGATTTCGCTGCCTGGACGGAGCAGATCCCAAGCGTCAATTATGGTATCAACACCTATGCAATTGAAGACATCCTGATTGTAGAGATGCAGAATTATCTGAACGGCAAGGATATTGACAGTGTGCTGAGCGATGCCCAGGCCCAGGCCGAGTCACAGATTAAATAATTAGCTCTCATACAGTGACCTTGGGCGTGGCCTGCAGCTTCCGGGAGTTCAGGAGGCGGGCGGCGCCCGGGGTTTATTTTAAATGATAAGGAAAGGACTGGGCAGCTGTGCATCAAACAAATTCCAAACTTAGGTTCCGCACTAAAAGCGTGTTGACCGGATGGTCCTTCGTCCTGCTTGCGGTCATTCTGATCTTCGTCTTCTATTTCTATCCGATGCTTCAGGCACTTATTCTGTCGTTCCAGACGGGAACGGGCAGCAATCTTACATTTACCGGCTTCGATAACTATTCACGGCTTCTGTCTGACAAAACATTTATTGTATCGGTTAAAAACACCTTCATTTATCTGCTGGTTCAAGTGCCGCTGATGATCATCCTCGCGCTGTTTATCTCGGTACTGCTGAATGACAGCAAGCTGAGATTTAAGGGGTTTTTCCGGACGGCGATCTTCCTGCCCTGTGTCACTTCACTGGTTGCGTATTCTGTGGTATTCAAGTATTTGTTCTCCGGCAATGGCCTGGTGAATACGATGCTGCTGAAGCTCCATCTGGTCAGTGCCCCAATTGAATGGATCACCGATCCGTTCTGGGCCAAAATCACCATTATCATAGCGATCACTTGGCGCTGGACGGGTTACAATATGATTTTTTACCTGTCGGCCCTGCAAAATATCGATCACTCCATCTACGAGGCCGCCCGGATTGACGGAGCTTCGGCTTCCCGCCAGTTCTTCGGAATTACGGTCCCGCTGCTGAAGCCGATCATCCTGTTCACCTCGATTACCTCAACCATCGGGACGCTGCAATTGTTCGACGAGGTCATGAATATCACGAAGGGCGGCCCGGGCAACGCGACCCAGACGATCTCCCAGTACATCTACAATTTGTCGTTCAAATATGCAGCAGACTTCGGCTATGCAGCCACCGTATCGTATTCGATCGTCATTATGATCGCGCTGCTGTCGTTCATCCAGTTCAAAGTGGCAGGTGATAAGAATGGCTAAAAGTAAACGTTTCTTCATGTACCTATTCCTGAGCATCGCGGCCATTGTCTCAATTTTTCCATTCCTGTGGATGGTGGTCAGCTCGACGAATAAGTCGGTGGATGTCACCCGCGGGCGGCTGCTGCCGGGTACCCATCTGCTGGAGAATCTGCGCAAGCTGCTGGACACCACGGACCTGCAGTTATCCCTGATGAATTCAGCGAAAATCTCCATAACCACCACGCTGCTGGCGCTGCTGATTGCCTCGCTGGCCGGCTACGGCTTCGAGGTTTTCCGCAGCCGCTCGAAGGATATCGTATTCAACATTCTGCTGCTGTCGATGATGATTCCGTTCGCCGCGCTGATGATCCCGCTGTACCGGATGTTCGGCCAGATCTCGAACGTCTTCCCCTGGATGGGCATCGATACGATGACCTCGGTCATTCTGCCTACCGTGACTACCGCGTTCCTGATCTTCTTTTTCCGCCAGAGTACGAAGATGTTCCCGAAGGAGCTGCTGGAGGCTGGCCGGATGGATGGGCTTAGCGAGCTGGGCATCTTCCTGCGCATCTACCAGCCGACCATGAAGACGACTTACGCTGCCGGAGCGATCATTACGTTCATGTCGAGCTGGAACAACTATCTCTGGCCGCTGATCGTATTGCAGACCCCACAGACCAAGACCATGCCGCTGCTCATCTCTACCCTCGGATCAGGTTACGCTCCCGATTACGGGATGATTATGATTGCGATTGTAATCGGCACGATTCCTACTGCGCTGGTGTTCTTTGTGATGCAGAAGCAGTTTGTGGCTGGGATGATTGGGTCGGTGAAGTGAATTAGAGTTACTCTCTATATTGGGAATAGTCGTGGCTCCAGGGATTGTTTGGACTTTCGGCCGCTGTTAGATTTGGATTTCCTGATTTATGCCGCATAGTCTGCGGTAGAAATCCAAATCAAGCATATGCTTTCGATGCGAGCTTTCCTTCGGAAAGCTTTTAGGCGGACGCTGCCGCTCCTGCAGTTCCAAACATCCCCTCCGCCACTCCTCCCAAAAGGGAGAAGCTCAAGTTCACTTACTGTGGGGGGAGGCAGGGGGAAAGGCAAGAGCTCCCTTGCAGAAGTACTTCTAAAAACAAAAAGAGCGCGATGACCGGACATTCCGGACACCGCGCTTTTCCATAACTATTCCCCGACTCTATACCATAGTTCACAATATTCATAGCCATCTGCGCTTGTACCATACATCTCGAAATTACCGCCATCTAGAATCGTATAAGTTGAGGTTGGCAGCCATTCCGAGAAGATACGATTCTTCAAAGAACGCAAGTCATACTTGCCGCTGCCGTTCCCATCATGGAGTGTTGAGAATACGGCCCACGTAGCTGCGGGAACATCAACCACCGTGTATCCATTCACTTGGCTGCCTGGCGCTTTGTAGCACCCGATTAGATAAGGGAAGGTCGAGTTGCTTGTGAATGTATAGGCATCGAAGGCAAAGACCGCTCCAAGTTCGTTGCTGAAATTGCCTTCGTCTCTCCATGCCCCGCTTACTGACTGGGCTAAACGTTCCAACTCTCCATTCTTGCAGATATTTTGCCAAACCTCCGGGATCGTTACGCCCGTTTCATTCGCAATAGTGTCGTAGTGGTAGATATCCTCCAGCCCATACACTTGAAAAGCATCCCGGTGCTCCATCCGGTAATTCATTCCGGTCACTCCCTTTAAGATGATTTGAAAGGAGATGCGGGGATAGGCTCTTAACTCACTTCCGGCATTGCGCGCTAATGTAGGCGTCATTCCATGCAGATTGTGAAATGCCCGGGAGAAGGCTTCCGGTGATTCGTATCTGTACTTCAAAGCTATCTCCATCACTGTGTTCTGTCTGTCCTTTAGATCAAATGCAGCCAGCGTCAGTCTTCTGCGCCTGATATATTCTGATAAGGGAACATTAAGTACAAATGAGAACATGCGTTGAAACTGGTAAACCGAACATAAGGCAATTTTAGCGATTTGATCGTAATCAATATCTTGTTCTAAGTTATCTTCAATATAACCGATCGCCCGATTCATTCGCTCCAGCCACTCCACCGCAATCCCTCCTTTCGTAAGAAGCATATCACCCGGTAGTTACCGTAGCCTGATTATCCGTGCAGCATATTGTCAGGTGGTGATCATAGCAGCAGACTCATAATTCGCAAGCATGGCACAAATATCTTGGGCGAACTTCCAGTTCGAATGGTACTCACCGACAGAAAGAGGGAGCATCAGAAGTTCAGCGGCGTCATTTCTTTTTAGACGGTCCTTTATCTTCTCGCTGGAGAGATTATTGAGAGGTGATTGCATTAACTTCACTCTAATTATAAATATATCAAGGAAGTATTCAAACTGCTTCTACATGTTCAACCAGAGAAAGGTCATGTCACGAAATGACACTGCATCCCTGTGCAGTTTGTTAGATTTTAGTAGAGAGGCGCAACTGATACAGAGATTTGGAGTAATAAGAAAGATGGTAAAAATATATGAAATAGAGGAAAAGAGAGGATGTTCGAAATGAAGACAGGTAAAAAGGTGTTGACAGCCTTACTGGCTGCGGGATTGAGCTTCGCCATGTTGACGGGTATGAATCCGGGGAAGGTAGAGGCGGCGGCGAAGAAATACCCTGCACTTCTGAAAATCAACGATTATTATGTGCTCTATACAGCACCAAAGGCGCCATATGTGGATGCCAACTACCGGACGATGATCCCCCTTCGCTCCATTAGCGAGCTGATGGGGGCGAAGGTGAGCTATGATGCCAAGGCTAGAACGGCTGCCATCGAAAAGGATAGTGTAACGGTTAAGTTCACCATTGGTTCCAAATCGGTTTCGGTTAACGGGGTTGCCGGGTCGATGGACACGGTTCCGGTGATGGAGCAGAATTCGATGTTCATTCCCGTCAGTGTGCTCGCCGGACGTCTGGGCATTGTGAGCAAATGGGATCAGGCGAGTCAGCTCTACACGCTGACGGGTGAAACCCTGATGCAGACGGATATGATTAAATATACATTGGAGGATATGGAAGGAGGACCATTTACAGCTCCCCCGGGAAAGATTATCAGTAACGATGCCTTCCGGCCAGTCTCGTACACCTATGATCCCGGGAAAGGCAGCTTTACAGTGAAGGCGAAGAATATAACCGGAAAGGATATTCCAGCCGGGGCAGCGGATGTAGCAGCTTATATCCTATATGATGATACGCTTCAGTTCCCGCCGCAGGAGCGTGTAAGACCAGCTGTCCGCAAGGAGGGTACTCTTGAGGTTACCGTTAAGACCGAAACGCCGAGTACCCCTGCTTATTTACTTGTAAAAGGTCGGCTGCTCGACCGCTCCGAGAATTAATTTCAATTTTGAATCAGAGGTGAATCCGGTTGATGGACATGCTGGCGATCAAAAAGGCTGTAAGTACGCTCAGGGATGAGGAAGTAAAGCAGTATTTGACGGGGATTTTGGCGGGGATAGGCGAGTTGAAGGAGCAGCACGGGCAGTTGGAGAGACCTCTGGATAAGCATATGGCGGAGCCGGTTGCTGAATTGATTGAACAGTACTCATCACTGATGAGTCTTCCGGCGCAGCGTGCCTTCTGGGACCCTGCACCTGACAGTACCCATGTTCATATTCTCTGCGGCGACTCCTTCGGGGGCAGCATGAAGCAGGTGCTTAAAGAATTTGGCTGGACGGCTACCCATAAGCTGATTATCCTACGGGAGAATTATGCTATAGGTCCGCTGGATCAGTTGGATACACCAGTGGGAAGGAAGCTCCGCAGCGACTGGTTCCGCCAGCATATCCATGAATACTATACAGTCTCTGATGAATGTGAAAGAGAGTACTCTGAGCTGCTGGACAACCTGGAGCAGATTCCTGAGCAGGCCAAGATTATAATCTGGACCAGTGGCAATGCTTGCGAGCAGACCGGGCTGCGTCTTATTGCTCATCTGTTGGGGAAGAGACCGAACGAGATCATAGTGTGTGATGCCTGCGAAATCTGTGAGGAACTGTTCAACCGGCCGGATGCTTATATAAATTACTATCATTCCGGTGAGATTCCGTCAGACAAGCTCCGGGAAGCACTTCTGCGAATTGATGAGGGCAGCAGGCTGGGTGCTGCGGATATCGCGCGGCTATCTCAGGAATGGAAGGAGATATCCAGGCAGTCCGGCGCTCTGCGGATTTGGCAGGAGGATACCCTGCTGGAGGTGCCCGCTGAGTATTATGACAGCTATCTGCTGGAGAAGCTGGACTCGCTTCAGCCGCCGCCAGGGGATGATGGATTCCTGAAATCAGCCCGGCTGGTCGGTGAGGCGCTCGGATACTGTGAGCAATATGTCGGTGATGCTTATTTTGAGCACAGGGTGAGAGAACTGATCTATAGCGGGGTGCTGGAGATTAAGGGCGTTCCCACAGCGATGAGATTCTATAGCATCCGGCGCAGAAAAGGGTAAGGTATATAGAAGCACTAAAGAATTTAACAAAAAGCCAAAAGAAGCGGAGGGGAAATTTGGAACTGTAGGAGCGATAGCGTCCGCCTTTGTGTTTGGATTTCCACCGCTAATAGCGGTTTAAATCAAGAAATCCAAACACAACAGCGGCCGGAGGGCCAAATGTTCACCGCAGCGACGACCAAGCTTGGAGTTCAAATCTTAAGTGCATTTTATATAGCAGCGGTTTAATCAGCAAAAGCGACCAGCAGTCCAAATGTTCACCGCAGTGACGACCAAGCTTTGGGTTTAAATCTTTAGAGGCAAAAGGAGGCCAACCATGCAAACCTTATTTCGTTATAACTGGCAGGTCCGCGAGGAATGGTATCAATGGTGCGGGGAACTGCCGGAAGAAGAACTGGCGAAGACACGCATTGGCGGGGTGGGCGGAATCCTGCAGACGCTGGTGCATATAGTGGATGTGGAATTAAGCTGGGTCCGGGATATGGAAGGTAAGCCGGATATCCGTTTAGACTTCACGGAGTACAATACTTTGCAGAAAATCAGAGAAGTAGATGCGCGCTTCCGGCCGGAGGTGGAGTCCTTCGTAGTGGCTTGGAATGAGGCATTGGAACGGAGGATTCTAAGGGAGGATGGGCCGGATGGGCAGGTTACCCAGCATAGATGGGGCGAAGTGATGCGGCATGTTGCCGCGCATGAGATTCATCACATCGGCCAGCTCTCCATCTGGTCAAGGGAACTCGGCCGTAAGCCGGTCTCCCCTAATCTGGTGCGCAGAAGTCTGGCTACGTATTTACCCGGTACAGAATAAAGGAGGCTGCGTGTCCTAATATAGTCTGCGGTGTAGCAAGCCTCCCCCGATCTTCTACTTCATATCTACAGCTCGGGCGGAAACCACAGATGGCGCAGATCGACCCAGCCCTGGCTGTTGAAGGTCACCCCGCGTACTGAGGGCAGATAGGCGGTCTCGGCAGGCCGTTCGTACAGAATATACAGCTGGTGGTCACGGGTTAGAGTATCCTCAATCACCCGGAAGCCTTCCGCCCGAACGGCGGCATCAGGCTCCAACGAGATTTGGCGCAGCCTGCCCTCAATGCCCGCACGGGTGCGCGGTTCAATGTGCTGCGAGAGGGTCAGGTACAGGTCGTACAGCCGAAGCTGCTCGTCCTGGTCGCGGAGCAGCGAGAAGACGATCAGGTCGGACTTCAGGCGGATCGGGCCTTTGAATTCCTCCGGCGACACGGATAATACCTTGCAGGAATATCCGTGCTGCGTTAGTCTTGCGGCGATGTATTCGGCATCTCCGGCATACTGCGGGATCGTGGCAATCTGCAAGACTTCAGCCGGAGGCGCTGCGAAATGCCGGAAGGGCACTCTCGGAGCTTCATGCAGACAGGACAGCAGCTCGGCACGGAGAAGGGGATCGCTTAGCGGTCCCTTTTTCTTCGTGTTGCAGGTTACGAATTTGCGGACATAAGACTCAGAGTGGATTCTGCTTAGAGAGTCTGCGCCCGCTGTAGACGGATTCGGGATGACATGGAAGGCAGAGCCGGTCTCTGAGGGTTCCCGGTCCAGGCTCCACGGGACATAGATAATCTCAACACGGTCCAGATGGGCCCGCCCCTGAAAATAGTAAGGGAACACCTCCAGCACACAGGTATCCTCATTCATCTCCACAACCTTGAACGGACCGGTGCCCGCCGGTCTGCGTCCAAACAGATTCTCTCCAATGGACTCCAGATCGCGGGGCACAATCGCCGCCCGGCTGGTGCAGAGGAAGGGAAGGAAGAGTTCATTCGGCTTCTTCAGCAGTATGCGGACGGTAGAGGCATTCAAGGCCTGGACTGCCTGAATCTCCTTGACAATATAGCTGTACAGCATGCGCTGCGAGGTAGACATCATCCGTTCGAACGAGTAGACGACATCCTCAGCGGTCAGTACCTTACCATGATGGAACAAGACCTCCTTACGCAGATGAAAAGTCCAGGCCGTCCGGCTCCCGTCTGTCTCCCAGGCATGGGCCAGGCCGGGGATCACTTTGCCGCGTTCACCGCTGCGGCCGACCAGCCCGTCAAAAACATGGCTCGAGACAAACGACTCCGCCAGCAAATTCATATAGAGCGGATCGAAGGTATGGAGCTGCTGGGTGACCGGCAGCCGCAGCGTATCGATCCGCTTGTCGCTGTGCACCTCGGCATGATGCCCGAAGTAAGCGAGCAGCCAGCCTTGCAGCGTGTCCTGCAGCGATGAGGTGCGGGCATGTCCGCGGATGCCCTCAAGCGCACTGCTGATATCTTTGCTGCTTATCGCCTGCTTCATGGATTCCAGGGCAATGTCCTCGGCCGCTGCGAGGAACACCAGCTTGGAGCGCCGCCCCCGGCCCCGGTTGGGGGTCCAGTTGATCCAGCCGAGATCGGCCATTTTGCGGATCACATGCAGTGCATTGCGGTGGGTGCAGCCAAGGGTCAAGGCCAGCTCGTCCAGGGTAACAGAGATCTCGGCCGGACCTCCATGCTGCGAATGCAGCTTCAGGAATTGACTATGCAGCTTCATTTGGGACATTCTCCTCCTGCCTAATTTATAAAATAGGAAATTAATAATATTATATTTCTCTTTTTCTTCTTATTTTATCAGCTAGAATTAGGATATGACAGTAAAAAGATGGGGGAATCTACCATGGACGAAAAAATGGTATCCAAACCGGGGCTTGGGCGTGTAGCCTTATTGGCCGCATTTCTGCTTGCGGTTGTGCATCAGTACCTGTTCTACGGCAAAATGCCGGGGATCTCATACCCGATTTTTGTGGTCTTATTTTATGCTTTTATACTCTATTTCGCCAAGGAGCAGCTGCGCAAGCAGACCTGGTTCAGCTATGTTTGGATGGTGTCCATATTTCTGTTGTCCCTGACCTATATGCTGTTCGGCAACTGGTTTTTCTTTGCGCTTAATATCGTTGTTATTCCGGTGCTTATTCTACTACATATGACGTATATGCTTAGTTACCGCAAGCCCGCCTGGAGCGGATTCGCACTGATCGGCGCGGCGCTTGAGCATCTGTTCCCGCAAAGTCTGCGCAACTGGTCGACGGCACTGAGGCTGCTGCGCCGGGGCAAGGGCGGGATGGCGAATGAACGCAAGCAGGTATTGATGCGGGTGCTGATCGGCCTGCTGATTTCCGTACCGCTGCTGCTGATTGTGATCTCGCTGCTCTCTACGGCGGACGGAGTGTTCAGTCAGCTGCTGGAAGCACTCCCGGGGATTTTTGACAATATCTCGCTGGGGGACTGGATCTTCCGGGGCCTGTGGGTTCTGCTGGTCGGGCTGGGCATGTTCGGCTTCGTCTGGGGGTTCGTACAGAGTAAATCCTATATCCGCACTCCTCTGGTCAGTGAGTTTGATGCGATGGGGCAGAAGCTGGAAGCGGCTGAAGCAGGGGAGGAGGGTATCGGTCTTGATGATCCGGTCATTATCACTACCGTGCTGACTGCAATTAATGCGGTGTACATGCTATTTGTGAGTGTCCAGTTCTCGTATCTGTTCGGGGCCTGGGACGGAATTCTGCCGGAGAACAGCACGTATGCGGACTATGCGCGGAGCGGTTTTCTGGAGCTGATTCTGGTCACATCCATTAACTTCGCAATCTTGCTGCTGTCCTTATTGGCAGTGCGCAAAGCGGGCGGTATCCTGAAGCGGGTGATCCAGCTCCTGCTGTACATTCTGGTTCTCTGCTCCATGGTCATGCTGTATTCTGCATACTCGCGGCTGACTCTATATGAAGAAGCGTACGGTTACACCTACATCCGGTTCCTGGTTCATGCCTTCATGATCTTCCTTGGATTGCTGCTGGTGCTGGCGGCCGTGCGGATTAGCCGTGAACCCTTCCCGCTTCTAAAATGTTACATTGTGCTCGGACTGCTCTCCTATGTGCTGATGAACTATATAGGGATGGATCATATTATTGCGAAGCAGAATATCCAGCGTTATGAAGCAAGCGGCACACTGGATGCCGGTTACTTGGCCGGGCTCTCCGCAGATGTGGTTCCAGAGCTGATCGGGTTCAGTAAGCAGGAAAAGGGGATTCTGGACGAGGCGCTGCGCAGCAGACTGTCTGAACGCGCTCAGCCTAAGCAGAGCTGGCCGTCGTTCAATCTGGCGAATCACCGGGAGCGTAGAGCGCTTGCGGAATATTTTGCAGGAGAGGTAACGCAGAAATAGCTTCCGGGCTTTGACTTGTGATACAGTAATTTCAGCAGAAATGACACAAGGAGAGAAGAAGCTCATGCAATCGATTATAAATCCGGAGGCAGTTCGGGGCCTTACCGAGCAGAATGGCCTCACAGCCATGTTCAGCAGCAGCGCCATTGCCCAGATGGAGCTTCGGCGTTACGGCGGCGGGGAGGCCGTCTGCTCGGTGGGCGACCGGCTGGAGCATATGTTTTTCCTAATGCAGGGCAAGCTGAAGATTCATACACTGCTGCCTAACGGCAAGTCAATGCTGGTCCGGTTCGCCCGGCCGATGTCGGTGATCGGGGATGTGGAGCTGCTGCGCCAGTATCCGGTCAAGAATGAGGTCGTCTCTGTAGGAGACAGCCTGCTGCTTGTCGCCGGAAGGAAGCTGCTGCTCCGGGAGATTGAAGACAATACAGCGCTGCTGCGTTTCCTGGTAGGAGAGCTGAGCCACAAAATGTACACACTCGGACAGACCTCAGCCATGAATGTGCTCTATCCGGTGGAGAACCGGTTCGCCAGCTACCTGATGTCGCTGTTCGCGGACAACACCGGCGCCCAGCGCGTAGAAGAGATTCGTACCTCCACGCTGACAGAGACAGCCGATCTGCTTGGCACCTCTTACCGGCATCTGAACCGGGTGGTGCGCCGCCTGATTGAAGACGGGATTATTGAACGCAGGAACGGCCGCCTGATTGTGCGTGATGAGGAGCGGCTGGCTCTGCTGGCGAACGGGAACTTGTACGATTGAGGGGGCTACTGCTTCATATATTGCCGGTACAGCTCTTCAAAAGTATCGTAACGCTGGGCCGGCCGGCCGACCCGGTGATATTCCTCCAGATAGTCATCCATCGCCTGCAGGAACCGTTCCTTGAACAGATCCAGATTACTTGCATCAAAATACTGCATGAGTTCGAACTTCCGGGTTCCCCGCGACTCAGTCATTTCATCCAGCAGACCCTGCGCCCCCATGGCGGCATAGAAGGCGTAGGAAGGATCTTTGTTTTCAGCGCTGGCAATCACCTTGTTGCGGTAGTTGCACCATAATTCCTCATAGGTACCCGCCAGATTATCATAGGTAGGAACAGGCTGTTCTACATATTTCTGATACAGGGTGCTGTACAGATCGAGGATACTTTTGAGCAGAATGCCAGAGGTACTTCGGATCTCATCCGCCGTCTTCGCGCAGACCACATTCATATAAATCGTTTCATAATTCTCGGGGATATGGCGGTAAGCTGCGGTATCCTCCAGGTATCTTTTCAGCCCTCTTTTCAAATAAGTATTGTTCATATGCGTCAACGCGTTCACCAGATTGTAGACCAACTCGGCTGAAGCCAGCCTTACGGCTCCCTTATCCTCTGTAAGACAAATATTCGCATATTCCTGCTTGGCCAGATCGATCCACTTCTTCGCCCGTTCCAGGGCATCGCTTCCCAAGGGCTTCGCTAGAGCATCCAGCGCCCGTTGCTGATAGACCCTAAGCTTCTCCAGATCCTCAGGCTTGGCATAGTAGAGCACCTGCAAATCTATTAGAGAGGAGATCATCGGACTTTCAAGCGCGGCCTGTTCTTCGATCCGGGTCTCCCATGGAGTGCAGTAGATATCATAACCGACCTCCCCCAGAATGAAGCATGACGAGATGCCCCAGCCTTGGTTGTTGTTATTGATGATGATCAGATCCAGGTCGCTTTTCTCATGATAATCCCCGGTACGGCAAGAGCCCGTCAGCCCGATCACCGCAATCTCCTCTGGAAAATCCCGTTTGGCCCGCTCGATCACCATGTTGATCAGTTTTTCATGTTTGGATAATAGCTCCTGCCTGGTACTTTCATTCATAGCTGATTCCTCCTGCGCTGTGGCTTGTTGTTGTATTCATTGTAAAAGGATCTGGCGTCCACGGGTATGCCGACTTCAGTTAGGTTCATTCTCTCCCTGAGCGCTCCGTATGTACGCACATACTTTTCATAGAATACGCCATCGACCTGAGCCAGGCTCTATCTTATATTATTACCATAATTTGTTTTTATGAAAGCGTATACTCGAAGGTGGCACCATAATCTATGGGAGGTGGTTGTCAAATGATCAGCAGAACCAGGTCTTCGGTAGCAAGGACGTTCCTGATGTACAGTCTGATGCTTGCATTATGTGTGGGACAGCTCGCATTATTTCCGGCAGTGGGGGCAGCGGCAGGCAATCTGGCACAAGGTAAGACGATTAGCGCAAGCTCAGTTGGGGATGTGTATGTAGCAGCGCACGCCAATGACGGTAACCAGGGGACGTACTGGGAGAGTGCCGGCAATGCTTTTCCGCAATGGATCAAGGTGGATCTGGGTGCCAGCAGCAGTGTGAATCAGGTTGTACTGAAGCTGCCTGCGGGCTGGGAAGCCAGAACACAGACGCTGTCTGTGCAAGGCAGTACGGATGATGCCTCATACAGTAATCTGGCGGCGTTTGCCGGGTATGTGTTCAATCCTTCCAGCGGCTCCAACACCGTCACGATTCCATTTACTGCAGCAACCGCCCGTTATATCAAAATAAACTTCACGGCCAACACCGGCTGGCCTGCTGCGCAGCTGTCGGAGATTGAGGTGTACGGCACCACGGTCTCTCCACCCGGAACCTACGAAGCGGAGGCTGCCGCCTTATCCGGCGGGGCCAAGACGAATACCGATCACAGCGGCTATACCGGTGCGGCCTTCGTTGACGGCTACCTGACGCAAGGAGCAGCCACAACCTTCACGGTAACGGCTCCGGCAGCAGGGAATTACAGCGCAGCCCTGCGGTATGCCAATGCCTCAGGAAGTACGAAGACTCTGAGTATCTATGTGAACGGCACGAAGATCAGGCAGACGCCGCTTGCCAATCTGCCAAGCTGGGATAACTGGTCCACGCAGGCAGAGGTGGTGGCCTTAGCTGCTGGAACCAACACGATTGCCTACAAATATGATGCGTCCGACTCCGGGAATGTGAATCTGGATCAGCTTGTACTGACAGCTTCAACTACACCAACGGCAACCATTGCGCCTACGCCCGTTCCAACGATAGCGCCAACAGTTGCGCCAACGGTTATGCCAACCGCAACGCCGGCTGCCACACCAACCGTAGCTCCAACGCCGACATCTACACCTGTACCAACACCAACTAGTACACCAGTCCCTACAGCAACCCCAACCACAGGTCCCGGCTCGAATCTGGCGGTTGGTAAGGCTATCCATGCTTCTTCTTCCGTATTCACCTTTGTTGCGGCCAATGCCAATGATGGAGAGGTCACGACCTACTGGGAAGGAGCTGGGGGAGATTATCCGAACACGCTGACTGTTAACCTTGGCGCGAACGCCAACATAACTTCGGTAGTAGTGAAGCTCAATCCGGCAGCAGCCTGGTCAACCCGTACCCAGACAATCCAGGTGCTGGGACATAACCAGTCCACAGGAACGTTCACCAGTCTGGTACCTGCGGCGGAGTATACATTTAATCCGGCCAGCGGCAATGCAGTGACCATTCCGGTCACAGCAACTGTCAGTGAGCTACAGCTGAAATTCACTGCGAACTCGGGTTCAAGCGCCGGACAGGTGGCGGAGCTCCAGATTATCGGCACACCGGGGGCGAATCCTGACCTGACGGTAACCGGAATGTCATGGAGTCCGTCTGCTCCGGTAGAGACAGATTCTCTTACTCTGAACGCAACAGTGAAAAATAGCGGTTCTGCTTCATGCGCAGCTACCAATGTGGGCTTTTATCTCGGTAATGTTCTTGCCGGAAATGCCCCCGTGGGTGCCCTGGCTGCTGGGGCTTCAGCTAATGTCTCCTTCAGCCCTGGTGCCAAGGATGCCGGAACCTATACGGTAAGCGCCAAGGTAGATGAGAGCAACAATGTTGTAGAGCTGAATGAAGGCAATAACAGTTATACGCATCCTTCAGCCCTTACGGTGAATCCGGTATCCAGCTCAGATCTGATCGCCTCGCCGGTCAGTTGGTCTCCTGGCAATCCGGCAGGGGGTAACGTGGTAAGCTTCGCGTTAGCCATCAAGAATCAGGGATCAGCTTCCTCGGCAAGCGGCGCTCATAACATCACGCTGACCTTGACCGATGCTACAACAGGCGCGGTCCTCAGAACGTTGACCGGAGCTTATAACGGTGTTATTGCCGCCGGAAGTACTACAGCTCCTGTGGCTCTTGGAACCTGGACGGCTGTGAACGGAAAATATAATGTAAAAACAGAAATTGCCGTGGACGGCAACGAACTGGCGGTAAAGCGGGCCAACAACATCCATAACCAGCCGCTCTATATCGGACGCGGGGCCAATATGCCTTACGATATGTATGAGGCGGAAGATGGAGTGATCGGCGGCGGAGCAGTCAAGCTGGCACCGAACCGGAATATCGGTGACCTGGCCGGGGAAGCTTCAGGCAGACGGGCAGTTACACTGAACACCACAGGCAGCTATGTCGAATTCACCACCAAAGCCAGCACGAATACTCTGGTCACCCGGTTCTCTATTCCCGACTCGGCCAGCGGTGACGGCACAACGGCGACCCTGAATATTTATGTCAATGGTATCTTTAACAAAGCCATCACCTTGGATTCCAAGTATGCCTGGCTCTATGGCTCAGAGACCAGTCCGGGCAATTCGCCAAGCGCCGGTTCCCCGCGCCATATTTATGATGAAGCGAATATCATGTTCGATAACACCATTCCGGCGGGCAGCACGATCCGGCTGCAGAAGGATGCAGGCAACACTTCGCAATATGCGATAGACTTCGTGAGCCTGGAACAGGTATCGCCAATTGCCAATCCTGACCCGTCCAAGTATACCGTGCCGCTTGGATTCACACATCAGGATGTGCAGAATGCGCTGGATAAGGTCCGTATGGATACAACGGGTAATCTTGTAGGTGTCTATCTTCCTGCCGGAAACTATGAGACCTCGAATAAATTCCAGGTCTACGGCAAGGCAGTGAAAATCATCGGAGCGGGACCGTGGTATACCCGGTTCTACGCTCCGCTCAACCAGTCGAATACAGACATCGGCTTCCGGGCGACAGATTCAGCGAATGGCTCAACCTTCTCGGGGTTTGCCTACTTCGGCAACTATACTTCACGGATTGACGGTCCCGGCAAGGTGTTCGACTTCTCCAATGTGGCGAACATAACGATCGACAACATCTGGACCGAACATCAGGTATGTATGTACTGGGGGGCCAATACTGACTACATGGTGATCAGGAACTCCCGTATCCGCAACACCTTCGCCGACGGAATCAACATGACGAACGGCAGCACGAATAATCTCGTGTCCAATAATGAAGCCCGGGCTACCGGGGATGACAGCTTCGCGCTGTTCTCGGCGATTGATTCCGGCGGCTCGGACATGAAGGATAACGTCTATGAGAATCTGACCTCGATCCTGACCTGGCGGGCAGCCGGTGTTGCGGTATACGGCGGTTATGCCAATACCTTCCGCAACATCTACATCGCGGATACGCTCTGCTACTCAGGAATTACGATCAGTTCGCTTGATTTCGGCTATGCGATGAATGGCTTCGGAGCTTCGCCGACGACAAACTTCCAGAATATCTCGGTCGTCCGGGCAGGCGGACATTTCTGGGGCTCCCAGACCTTCCCGGCCATCTGGGTGTTCTCCGCCTCCAAGGTGTTCCAGGGTATCCGGGTGAGTGATGTGGATATTGTAGACCCGACCTATCACGGGATTATGTTCCAGACCAATTATGCCGGCTCTACGCCGCAGTTCCCCGTGGCTGATACGATCTTCTCAAACATTACGATTTCCGGTGCCCTCAAGAGCGGAGATGCCTTCGATGCCAAGTCCGGTGTCGGTATCTGGGCCAATGAGTCGGCAGAGCCCGGCCAAGGCCCTGCGGTGGGCAATGTGGTCTTCAACAACCTGAAGATACTGAACACGGTAACGCCGATCAAAAACACGACCTCTACGTTCACGATAACGGTGAATCCGTAGGGGAACGAAGCAACGCCTTCTATGAAGCAGCGCACACAAAAAACCGCCGCCCGTGTGTCCGGGAGGCGATTTTTTGCTTTCTCATCCCGCTGGACATAGGAAATCCTGCATCTTTTGCAACAAATTAGTCTCTTCATAGCACGCAAAAAGGGAAACCTGCACAAATTACAACAATGTGGACTCAGACTTCCCGATCTGCTGATTATTCCTGCAAAATGTGCAACAATCGGGGACCAGAGCTACTCGGCGGCTGGAAATCCTGCACAATGTACAACATTGCCGGTGTTGCAGCCGCAATTCCTGATAATCGACAAATGCTTTCCCGTAACTATACAATGGGTGTTATATTGTGCATAGGATAAGGACAGAAACAAAGGAGGCACACCCATGACGAATCGGGTAGTCAATAATATTACGGAGCTGATCGGCGGCACGCCGGTTGTGCGCTTGAACCGGGTAACCGGACCGGAGGATGCGGAGCTGTATGTAAAGCTGGAGATGTTCAATCCCAGCGGCAGCGTCAAGGACCGGGCGGCCTATAATCTGATCCTCCAGGCGGAGCTGGACGGACGCCTGCAGCCGGGCGGGACAATCATTGAGCCGACCAGCGGGAATACCGGGATTGGACTGGCGATGAATGCGGCAGCGAAGGGATATAAGGCGATCCTGATCATGCCGGATAATATGACGAAGGAACGGATCAATATCCTGAAGGCCTACGGGGCGGAAGTGGTGCTGACTCCGGCGGCGGAGCGGATGCCCGGCGCGATTGCCAAGGCGGTGGAGCTGGGACGGGAGATCCCCGGCAGCTTCATCCCGCAGCAGTTCGAGAATCAGGCGAACCCGGACATTCACCGCACGACCACAGCAAAGGAAATCCTGGAGCAGATGGAGGGACGGCTGGATGTGTTCGTTGCTACTTCCGGGACAGGCGGCACCATCACCGGAACCGGCGAGGCGTTGCGCGCGCGACTGCCAGAGCTGCGAGTGGTTGTCGTGGAGCCGCAGGGTTCGCCGGTGCTGTCCGGCGGCCAGCCCGGGCCGCATAAGCTGGTGGGGACCAGCCCGGGCTTCGTGCCGGCGATTCTGAATACCGGCATTTACGATGAGATCGTGCAGGTATCCGATGAGGATGCCTTGGAGATGGTAAGAGAACTGGCCCGTACCGAGGGAATTCTGCTCGGACCTTCCGGCGGAGCCGCAGTCTGGACAGCCTTGCAGGAGGCGCGGCACCTGGGTCGGGGCAAGCGGGTGTTATGTATCGCGCCCGATACCGGGGAACGTTACCTCAGCATGGGGATTTTCGACTAAATTATACTGGAGGCCCGTTATGAATCAAGCGAAGCGCAGTTTCCGGCACGGGGTAAGAGCGGCCGGAAGTCTTATTCTTGCAGCAGTCATAGTCTTTAGCCTGACCGGGTGTGCCCGGACGAATAGCAATGACGCTGCCAGCAGTGCAGGAGCTTCGGCCGATCCGTCTTCCGGCAGTCCGTCGCCAGCCGTAATGCAGACGGATAGCCCGCCAAGTGCGCTCCCGACTGCTTCGGCGTCAGCTACGGCTTCTCCGGCCCCGGATGCCTTGCTCGACCCTGCCAAGCTCCAGCCGGTCTTCGGATTCGCCAGTGAGACCGGGAGTCATATTATCGTCTCCAGGGAAGAGGAGGGAGCCGGGGAGCAGCTGAAGTCCCTGAACACTGCCATCGGGAACGGGGGCCAGGTGCTGGCTGTGAAGCTGGAGAAATGGCAGACGGGTAACGAGAACAACAACGGCCGGGAGCTGGCGAATAATATACCGAATATGTCCGGTTATCTATTCAAGGTAGAGGGTGACGCAGCGATGCGGGATGAGACCTATTATTTGGTTGATTCTACGGTCTTTCCGCAGGCAGCCTTGCTGGAGCTTCAGCCCGCCGACCCGGCAGGCCCGCAGCTTGCAGCCGGTGATCCGCTTCGCAAGAGTGTAGCAGCTGCCAAAGGCCGGAAGATCCAGTCCGCCTGGAAGCTGGCCGGGCTGGGCCCGGACAGACAGCTCTATCTGGTGCAGTTCGTAAGACAAGATAAGGAGATGCTGTTTAGCCTTGTACTGGAGGAAGACGGGATGCTCAGCTTCAAGGACTATCCTGCTGAGATTACAGATAATGAATATTCAGTCTGGCGTGTCGATGACGGCGGTGAGGTGAACCCGCAGATGTTCTCCCTGCTGTTCGCCGCACATACAGCAGACGGATTACTGCTGGGGTTGAACTGGTGGGGAGCGGAGGGTATGAACAGCTTTTTCCTGAAGCAGGAAGGCAATGGCTTCACAGAGCTTGCGATCGAATATGGCCGCTATACCTCTCCCTTGTGAGCAGGGCGAACGGAAAGCAAGGCTCCCCGTCACTTCTGGGTGACGGAGGAGCCTTGTCTGCCTGTCATATACATCATCATGATGGGGCGAATCAGCAGATATCCCAACATCCCGCCGAAGGTGTTCAGCAGAAGATCATCCACATCAAACGTTCCGATATAGAAGACGGCTTGTGAGCATTCCAGCACCGCGCTTAACGCGAAGGACCACAGCAGTACACCGGTGAAGGAGCCGCTGCCTTTTCCATTCGGAGATAACAGCACCAGGAAGATGCCATAAGGAATGAATAAGGCGATATTCCCCAGGAAATTAACGACAGTGCTTGTGCTGAGATGATGATAGGTATTGGATAAGGTGGCCAGCGGGACCAGATTTCCGCTTCTCAGACTGGCGGCAACATGATCCGGGCTGTGTTGAAGCTGCTGCCATAGAAATGGGAGATCCATCGAACCGAATTTGAACAAAATAATTTTGAACAGAATATATACGTAGACGGTAAACAGTACCTGCAAACCGTATTTTGTCCGCTTGTGTGCCTGATTCATTTCAGATCACCGCTTTCTGTAGATTGTAATGTTATATGGCTTAGTCATTAAGGATATACCGTCATAATCACACCGTTCATATTGTCGCCAGAGAACTCAATGTGCTGGGCGTCAGGGGTGGGAACTGGAGTGTTCCCGTTAACTTCGATATAGGAAATCTGATATTCGACGCCGTTAACGGTAGTGGCGATCGACTTCTGCTCCTTAAGGAATTCAAGGTATTCTTCCAGCGTGAAGTTCTTGTCGCGCATAATCACACTGTGCGGAAGTCCTACATACCGGAAATGCCAGGGCTCATACTTGATGCCGGTGATATCTGTTTTATCCTCAGGATAGCGTAGAATGAAGCCGTAATCCCATGCATTGTCCCGCAGCCATTGCCCTTCAGGGGCATGGCTCATGGCCATTTGGGAGGAGCCGATGTCAAGCGACAAGCCCAGGTTATGCTCGCTGTATCCGGGCGGAAGAGCGTAATCTGCTCCTTTTTCCTCATATAACTGCTTCTGCTTCTCATTGTCCCGGTAGCCGCTGCTGATCAGGAAGCTGTTGATGTCCTCCCCGGCTGCAGCGTGTACCATCTTTGTGAATTTCTCTGCCACTTGCTTGGAGAGCAGCGTTTTGTGATCCAGCAGCACGTAGCCGGAAGTCAGCTCTTCATAATCGGTTAGCCTTACAATATCCGCGCTGACACCCGAGGGCTGAACGGGATAATCCTTGTTGACCAGGAGCAGGTTCCCCTGATAGATCTGGCCCTTCGGGATCACTGTCAGATTCTTCGAACCTTTATCTGTAGAGACTTGTACCGTCTTAATATTCAGGTCTGCCTTGGCATCCTCTTGATCCCTGGACATCCACTCATAACCGATCAGCACAGCAATCACAATTACGAATAACCATTTCTTCATGTTCTCGTCCTCCTTGTTTCAATGACTTAAGCATAGAGGAGTGTGTTTAAATAGAAGTGGGGGAAAGATAAAGTTTTTCTTAAAACGTCTCCGCTTAAAGTGTTCCAGCTTGAAATGTACATGCAAAAAAACCGTCCTTCTAAAAGGACGGCAACACTTCGGCTATAGCTGGAGCAGACTAGTGGATCAGACCCGGCAGACGGACCTCGAAGAGCGTGCGGATCGTGTCACTCTGTACGGAGATCGTCCCCTGATGCTGCTCGACGATATTTTTGGCAATGAACAATCCCAGCCCGGTACTGCCTTCCTGATGGGTTCGCGCCCGGTCGCCCGTATAGAACATATCGAACAGAAAAGGCAGGTCCTCCTCAGGAATCCTGTCTCCATAGTTGATGACCTGGACAACGACCTGCTCATCCTCCGGGTGGCAGAGGATATCGACATAACGGCCGTCTTTACCGTAACGCACCGCATTGGTCAGCAGGTTCTCGAACACCCGGGCCAGCAGTTCCCCGTCCCCGGTAATTTTGAGCTGCGGAGTGATCTCGATCCGGGCTGTCAGCCCGTTGTTCTCCAGCAGAGGATACAATTCCTCGTTCAGCTGGACCAGCAGCTCGCTCAGATCAAGGGGGCGCTGCTCCACGGTAAGCATGCCGTAATTCATCCGGGTAATCTCGAACAGCTCGTCGATCAGCTTCTCCAGCCGCTGTGATTTGGTGTAGGCAATCGTGGTGTAATGCTTAACTTGTTCGGCGGTTAACTCCCCGTCCTTCAGCACCAGATCCAGGTAGCCGAGCACAGAGGTCAGCGGAGTCCGCAGATCATGAGCCAGATTTAGCACCAGCTTGTCCTTGCTGTTCTCCGCGAAGTCCCCGCGTTCCACCGCTTCCTCCAGCTTATCCTTGGCCTGATTAAGGTCAGCGGCGATATCCTCGAACTCATCGTTAGAATGAATTTGAATCCGGCTTTTGAAATCCCCGTTAGCCAGCAGGCGGATATGGTGTGAGATTTCTTTGAAATAGCGGGCATACGGCTTGGTGAACAGGAAGAAGAACAGCAGCGCCAGCGGGATGAAGAAGATCAGGAAGAAATTCAGGTCGCCGAAATCGGCAATCAGATAACGGAAGCGGGTAAGCTTGTCTTCATACTTCACCTGAGAGGTATAATACATTTGCAGGCTTTTGTAGAGTACAAAGGTAATAGCGCCGGAGCAAATCATGCTGAGTACCAGCAGTGATATCATTTTGAAGCGGAAGCTGCGGACAAGATTAGCCATTGAACGTGTACCCTACCCCCCAGATCGTTTTGATCCATGTATTTTTACTCTGGTCATCGCCCAGCTTTTTGCGCAGGGTGCGGATATGGACCATCACGGTGTTCCCGCCTTCATAATAAGCCTCACCCCAGATTTGCTGAAAAAGCTGCTCGGCGCTGAATACTTTCTTAGGGTAGCTGGCGAGCAAATACAGGATATCGAATTCCTTCGGCGTCAGCTCCACAGCATTTCCATACAAGGTCACGGAACGGCGGTCCGGATCGATGATCAGCCCCCCGGCTTCTACTACGGCCTTCTGCTCGGCAACCGGCTGGTTCAGCTTCATGGAACGTCTAAGCTGCGCGTTCACTCTGGCGACCAGCTCCATGGGATTGAAGGGCTTGGTCATATAATCGTCGGCGCCGATGACAAGTCCAGTGATTTTATCCAGATCCGAAGTCTTCGCGCTTACAAAAATAATCGGCAGCCCATGCTGCTCCCGGATCTGCCGGGTCACTTCATACCCGTCTAGCCCGGGCATCATAATATCCAGAATCGCCAGGTCGATATGCCTGGACTGGATAACCTGCACCGCCGCCGGTCCGTTTGTAACCTTTATGGGGTGGTAGCCTTCTTTTTCCAAATGCAGTCCAATCAGATCGGCAATTTCCGCATCGTCGTCGGCGACAAGAATCGTAATTCGTTTCATTTCATTATCTCTCCTGTAGTGTCAGCATGAAATTATCCTTGATTGTGCTTCAATCCTAGTGTAACCTATCGGATATTGTTTCGCTAACTGTTATGATAGGACGATGGGAGCTATGGAGGGAATGATTTAACTTTTAAATACTTAATTCTGTAACATATCCGGACGGGCATAGCCCTAAAGAGTCATGCCGGAGTTCACCCGGAAATGGTAGAATAACGAGCAGTAATTAGGGAGGGAACCGTGACGTATACCCGAATTAAAGTGCTAATCCTGCTGATTCCAACAGTCATGGTGGGTATCTGGGAGTGGGTGAGACATCAGTTCCTGATGCAGTATATTTCCATGGACACGGGAAACTACTTAACACCTGTATTGGTCTTTATGTTCAGTATTATTCTGCTGCTGCCGCTCTTTCGGATCATGGAGCGGAACCAGCGGGAGCTGGAGCAGGAGCGGGCGGCAACAGGGGCGATGGAAGCGCGGGAGGATCTGGCCAAGGAGCTGCATGACGGAATGGCGCAATCCCTGTTCCTGCTCTCCGTGCGGATTGACCGTCTGGAGCAGAGCCGTAAGGACGGCAGCGTCAGCGCGGACAGTGTGGATCAGATTAAGAAGACCGTCCATGAGGTCAACCGTTATGTTCGTCAGGCCATTGCCAATCTGAAGGTGCCGGTCAGCGGTGAAGAGAGCTTTTCGCTGGAGCGGTCCATTAAGGAGCAACTGGCCGGAATTGCCGGAGAAGTCATGATTGAGGTGTCGCTGGACTGGCATCTGGAGGAGCAGGCGCTGACTGCGGCGGAACAGGCAGAGCTGTTGTCCTGTATCCGTGAAGCGATTATCAATGTGCGCAAGCATACACGTGCAGGCAGGGTATCCGTATCGGGCCAAGGGAATGAGCATGGCTGGCGTGTAACCATTGCAGATGATGGTGCTGGAATTGAGCATGACGATCCTTTTGCGGTGAACGGTAGCTATGGCCTGCAGATTATGAGGGAACGGTCCCGCAGTATGGGCTGGAGGCTTGACATACAGTCAGGGACTGACGGAACCACCGTGGAAATTGCCAAAGGAGGTGCGCAGAATGGAACGCTGCCGGGTACTGATCGTCGATGACCATGCACATGCACGTGAAGCGATGAGTGAGATTGTGGCGCTGGATGAACGGTTTGAAGTGATCGGCGCGGTTGCCAGCGGAGCGGAGGCCATCGTCTGGACCGGCCAATGGATGCCCGACCTGATCCTGATTGATATCGAAATGCCGGGAATGGATGGTCTGGAGACCACGCGCCGCATTAAGCTGGAATATCCGTATGTGAAGATCGTCATCGTCACTGTATCGGATGAGATCTCCTATCTGTTTGAAGCGCTCAAGCAGGGGGCTCAGGGGTATCTCCTGAAGAATCTGGCTCCGTCCACCTGGATTGAATATTTGCTGGCTATTGTAAGTGAAGAGGTACCGCTGAGCCGGGAGCTGGCTTTTCAGATTCTCAAGGAGTTCGCCGTCACCTCCGTCAAGGAGGAGCGGGAGGCATTAACCGCGCGGGAGAAGGAGATACTGGGCTGTGTATCCTCCGGGTCCACCAATAAGGAGATTGCCGTCACCCTCGGGATTTCCGAGCATACGGTCAAGAATCACCTGAAGAACATTCTGCAGAAGCTTCAGCTTCAGAATCGTACGCAGCTTACCAGATACGCGATGGAGCAGGGGCTGGCTTCGCGGGAGCGGGATTTTCCGGGGAAAAGATAGAGCTTAAGATAGCGTAGACAGGCCCAATATCCATTATTAGAGAATAGGGGAGATTTCATTGAATAGAATGTTTCGCAAAATAGCAGCACTGGCCGCACCGGCAGCCGTAGCACTACTGTTGTTCGCAGCCGTGGCGAGCGCCCACGTAACCGTTAGTCCAGCGCAGTCCAGCACGGGGGCCTGGGAGACGTATACCCTGAAAGTACCGTCTGAAAAAGAAAGCGCCACCGTCCAGGTGGATCTGCGGATTCCGGCAGGCGCGGAATTTAAGCAATACGAAGCCACTCCCGGCTGGGAGGTAACAGTGGACGGGAATAAAGTAAGCTGGATTGCCAAGGATGGCGGCATTCAGGCCGGACAGTTCCAGCGCTTCTACTTCACAGCCAAGAACCCGGACTCCGCAGGCGATATCGCCTGGGATGCCTATCAGCACTATGCCGATGGCAGCCTCGTGCAATGGTCCGGCGAAGCCGGCTCTGAATCCCCGCACTCCATCACCGCCATCGCTGAAGCCTCCGGCAGCGCCGATGGCGGTCACGGCCACGGTGCCGCAGACATGTCCGGTTCCGGCACCATGACCATGGACGAGCATCAGGCCATTGTGGACAATGAAGGCGCCAGCACCGGCACCTCGCCGATGCTCTACATTACCCTCGGCATCTCGCTGGTCTCCTTCCTGCTGGCAGCGATAGCCTTGCTTCGGGGTCGCACGGAGTAGGCTGGAGGATTAGGATGGATTGACTTGTATGGAGAGAACCCCGCAGCAGATGTGAATTCACCATCTGCTGCGGGGTTCTTTGTTTTTCGTATGAGTTCTGCCCCGGCTCGGACTATTGTCTGTTGTACAGTATGTTGTTTATCTAATGGCTATTGGTGATAGCGCGGAGAGTGAGGGAATATGTATTGGATTCCAAGTCGGTTGATTTCCTAAAAAAGGTAGCAAAAAGGCGGCTGATTCGTTAAAGTGTTTGTACCTGAAAGGAGATGCTTAATGTTTGATTTTGAAGAATTAAAAAAATGGATTATAGAACACGATATTGAACAAAAAGCATATAAGGGATTTTGGATGAATCTAGAGAAATATAAAATTGAAGAGCCTAATGAATTTATGTGCTATTTTTCTGCATACATAGGAGAAGAGGATAGAGGGGATTTTGAAGTTGAAATTAAATCAGTATCAATAAATTATAGTAACAGCTATCCTAATTGTGACTATAATCATGTTATTGTTACAATCCCTATTAGATATAAAGGGAAAGAAGTTGGATACTATCAACTGCTTTTAAATTTTGATGGTACACCTGACGATGATTTTTTTGTAATACAAATTGAACAGTAGATGGAGTGTGCAGTTTATGCATCATTATCTTATAAAGAAAATATGGGTTAGGATATTTTTTCTTGTTTTTATAACGTTGATAATATTAATATGTCAAAATGATAAATCTTTAAGTAGTCAAATTAAGCTCATCATAGAGGACAAATGTAACTCTAGTGATATTTGTGATATTTCCCTTGAAGAAATCACTTCATTTAAGTGGAATAAGCTGCTTGTTTTTCAGGTGGGAAGTTCAAGCAAGGATATTAGCAATGCGTTAGGTGCTAAGTACGAGGGTTCAACTGATTTAATGAGCGGACTTATTTTTGAGTTAGATAACAAAATTGTTTATGAAGAACTGATTCCATATCAAGCAGAGCAACCTATCAATCTACAAATCTTTATAGACAAAAAAGTTAATAAGACCAACAACGTAGTCCTGAGCTTTGATGATGCTATATTAAAAGGGAGTAAAGAACGGGTTGACCATGCAACTTATTATTCTATTAGTATTAATAACTAACAAGCGAGAAAAGCCACATATGACTGAATCCTTTTTGTGAGACAGGGATCAAAAAAACTTGCAATTATAAGCAGCCAGTCGCCTTGAAATTTACGGGGACTGGTTAATGAGAATTTGAATGTAAAGTGGTGGTATAAACAATGCTGGATAGATACAATTTAAGCGAGCTTAAACAAAATGCATTAAACGATGATATAGAAGCATTTAGACAATTGTTATTTGCTTTTAAAGAATTATATCATCTCCATGATGACGAACATGAAGAATTGGGCTCATTTTTACTACAGCATGTAACACAGTTAATTCTAGTTATAGTTGAAGAGTTAACAAATTGGTTTTCAATTGATGATAATTTTAACTGTTATGATTATTTATTTAGCAGTTTTTCGGACGAGTCCATAAGAATTCTTGAGAAAGAATTCTTCTCAAAGTTTGAGGAGAATGATTTTGAGATCTTGAATTATGAGATATTAGTTCATCTTTTTGAAAGAGGTGTTAGTAATGATGTAGGTTGGAACAATACTATTAATTTAACTATAAAGCGTGTAGAAGAAAGACTTGATTCCATCTTAATGAACAAGCAAATTAGTCTCACGGAATTTTCTTTATACTACAAAATATCTATGATGTGGTTTGATTACTATTTAAAACAAGAAGAATTATCAAATGAAGATCAATTTGTTAAATGGGCAAAATCAAGCAATCAATATGAGAACCAACTTAAGAAAGCCTTTGAGATTTATATTGCAGCTTTGAAAAAATTGAAAACAGACTAAAATGCATATCAACTCCTTTATATCATTAGTATCGAAAGTTACTAGTGGAGCACTCCAATTATTATTAATCTTGATTCACGTCATTTTGCAAGTCATCTATTATGGGGACTGATTGTTTTCTACAACGAGAAGGTGACGAAGATGGGGACTTGTTTCTGTTAGTAAAAAATTGATGAGACTATGAGGTCGATTCCATGAGAGAATCCGAGGAAATACAGCGCGACGTATCCGCTATTGTTCGTAGTATTGTTGTGAAAATGAGAAAAGATAGAGAACTACCGCTGGAGCAAATAGAAATTTTAATAGGTTTTCTTAATGAATATAAGGCATATTCTAGAGAACTGGACGTTATATCTAAAAAAATGGCATATGAGTTGTTTTATTTGTATACCAGCATATCTAGTCAAATAGAAAACAATACAGGAAAAGAAGAGGAAGTTATGGATAACCCTATTATGAGTAAACTGTATATGACGATTACTTCGATTTTTAATGATGGTTTGTACCAATAAGTGGATTTAAGTAATATTGTTTGAACTAAAATATCCCTTCAGTATCAAGCAGATCCGAATAGCTATTAAGGAGGGAAGTGGCTGTGATTCTCCCAGGCTATCGATGCTGACTTTAGAAAGGAAATAAATGAAAATAAAAAAGAGAACAATAGTAAGAGTATTATTTATCATTATATTTACAATACTTATCGCTACAATAGCCATAAAGTATAGTTCATTTGAACGAAGAATATTATTGTTTGAAATGGTTCGTGAAATAGCATTTTTGTATGCTTTAGTTGTTGAGTTCCCCCTGTCACTCGGTCGAAATCTTAGTGAGTTAAATAATTGCTGGAAAAGATTTTTGTTATTTTTGGTGTGCACATTTGCAGTTTTTTCAATATATGTTGTTGGGGTGGACATCTACCATCTATCAAACGACGTTTTTATAGGATATCACGAAAAGGATGTAACAATCATAAAGCGTGAAAAGGAGTATAAAGCGAGCGATAGAGTTTGGGTTGATGATGATTCCAAAGTTATGAGGTTTTATCTTGCTCCAGGCTACGTTAATGTGACTGTGGGAGAAACATATAGTATGCGAATTTTTGAGAAATCTCAAATAGCAATCCCTCTTAATAAGATAGAGTAGTGTATATATCAAATGATCATAAATGATGCACCTGGAGGTGTGGTTGTGGTTACCCCAGTACTTAAAGGTATAGATTTGATTGAAAATCAATATGGAATAAAAGGTACGGCTTATATTGCGGAAGAAAACGATATAGGTTCGGATTGCTTTCACTTTCAAGTCTTGACTCCAGAATTTGTGTTAAACAGTCTGTGTGAAAATAAGATACTAAATGGAAGAGGGATTTTCATAGTTCAAAATTACTCGGAGGAGTTGCTTGTGACAGAGATAAATAAAATACTCCAAGATTGTATTCGTCCTACATGGGATGAAGCGGCAATAGCTATTAACCGTTATCTGAGCTGGGAATACGACAATATTCGTTACATTACGGAAAGAGAGATACTATCCAGCCTTGAGATTTAATGCAATACAAGGAGTGACTTAATATATGGATACCGATAAGTTGAAAGAATTTGAGATGAAATATGATTGTTTCCCAAAAGCTATTGATTGTTTTTGGAAGTATGTTAACTATTTCCCTTGTTATAAACTATAGGTTTGATAACCCAATTGAATATGTGAATACTACTTTAAACGTAATTTTTATGGAGAGATTTTTCGCTGAATATTATCTTCTTCAAAATTTGAATGGAGAAATTATAGACGATGGATTAAGTTTTAAATAAAAGGAAAAGAGTATCCGATATTGAGCGAGGTGACACCCATAGCCGCTAACTTCAACATAGTCCTATATTCCCGAGACATTATTGACTACGATAAGTTGCTCAGAATTCTCCAAGACCAAGGTTTCAAGCCTACAATCAATCATATCGAATCAATAAGAAACTGGGAATATGAAGATGCGAGAACCCACACGATTCAGGGAATGCTGGCAGACCCTTTTGCCGCTCTTCTTGAGGAAGGAAGAATTATTTGGATACAAGGAGAGGCCAAGCTGAACAGGTTTGTAGTGTTTTTGAGCAAGTCGGAAGAAGTCTATGAAACAAGCATTTCAATCGATACCCAACATATAGATTACCTGGATGATACGCTGAATGAACGTAACCAGCCCTTCTATGATGAACTATCTGCTGTTTTGTTATCTTCCGAGCTAGTGAATGACTTCCTTATTGCTGCATTAGGTGTCGAAGTGGTGGTAGAGTATGACGCCGATAGGAACAAGATGATGCGCAATAGCCACAATGTGCTGAAGTGGGTATTTGGACCATAAACAAAGGAGGCTCCCAAAATGTCCCTATCCCGCCAACAACTAATCGCACTCGTAACCAAGATCGTGAACGCCGAAGGAACAGAGGCGGAGCTGGATGAATGGCTGGAGATCGTAGCGGAGAATGTGGTTCATCCCGGCGTGAGTGATCTGATCTTCTGGAATAAGCCGGAGCTGACGCCGGAGGAGATTGTAGATGCTGCGCTAGGTTATCAGCCGATTGTGCTGCCGCCCCCAATGGAGAACTAGCGCTAGAACTGCCTTGCGATTGCTGATCGCGAGGTTTTTTTGTGTACTTCTCTATCTCCTATTTCGTCAAGTGTGAAAATGGTGCGCTAATTGCTGACAAAATTCCCGCATAATCAACCATTTTCTCTCACTGCATCGGCGAAACCTGCTCTATAATGGAAGCGTTACCAAAGTATGTTTGGGGAGGTAAGGATCATGAGTCGAAAACGTATCCGAAGACTAGGAATACTCGTCCTGCTGACAGCGATGTCAGGCTCTTTGTTTAACGTTGCTCCCGCTGTAACCCATGCCGCAGCCAGTGAAGACTACAGCTGGAACAGTGTGGCTACCGGTGCGGGCGGCGGTTTTGTGCCGGGGATTATTTTCAACCAGACGGAACCGAATCTGATCTATGCACGGACAGATATTGGCGGGGCTTACCGCTGGAACGAGGCGAACGGGAGCTGGATTCCGCTGAATGACTCGGTCGGCTGGGCGGACTGGAACAAGAATGGTGTCGATGCGCTGGCTACCGATCCGGTTGATCCGGACAAGGTGTATATGGCAACCGGGACGTACACGAATTCCTGGGATGGTAATGGTCAAATTATGCGTTCCAGCGACCGTGGGGATACCTGGCAGTCTACGGCGCTTCCGTTCAAGGTTGGCGGCAATATGCCTGGACGTTCAGCCGGGGAACGGCTGGTGATTGACCCGAATAAGAACAGTATCCTGTTCTTCGGGGCGCGGAGCGGGAACGGTCTGTGGAGAAGCGCGGATTCCGGGGTGACCTGGTCCAAGGTTACCTCCTTCACTAACGTAGGGACGTATGTCCAGAATCCGGGGAATGAGTATCAGAGTGATATCGTGGGCTTGTCCTGGATTACTTTTGATAAAAGCACGGGCGCTGCCGGACAAGCTACCCAGACGATCTATGTCGGAGTCGCGGATACCGCCAAAAGTGTGTTCCGCAGCACGGATGGAGGAGCAACCTGGTCGGCGCTGCCGGGGCAGCCGGTAGGCCTGCTTCCGCATCATGGGGAGCTGTCGGCAACCGGCGATCTGTACCTTACCTACAGTGACGGGGTCGGGCCGTATGACGGACGCAAGGGTGAGGTCTGGAAATACAACACAACCAGCGGCGTCTGGAAAAACATCAGCCCGTCGACCGGAGCTGACAACTTCTACGGCTTCGGGGGGCTTGCGCTAGATGCCCAGCATCCGAATACGCTTATGGTCGCCAGCCTCAATGCCTGGTGGCCGGACGAGGTGATCTTCCGCAGCAAGGATGGCGGGGAGACCTGGAGCCGGATCTGGGATTGGGGCAGCTACCCGGAACGTAACTACAAGTTCGAGATGGATATCACAGCGGCTCCGTGGCTTAATCTTGGGCTGACTTCGAGCTCGCTTGATCCTGCACCGAAGATGGGCTGGATGATGGGGGACCTTGAGATTGACCCGTTCAACTCGAACCGGATGATGTACGGCACAGGTGCTACGATCTACGGTACGAATAACTTGGGAGCCTGGGACACAGGCGGCAAGGTCAAGATATCCGTGATGGCCAAAGGGGTAGAAGAGACCGCAGTGCTTGGTCTGATCAGCCCGCCAGCGGGTGCCCATCTGATTACCGCGCTTGGCGATGTGTCCGGCTTCCGGTATGAGGATCTAACAGCGGCACCAGTCAAGTTCCAGACCAGCCCTTCCTGGTCCAGCACGAACAGTATCGATTATGCGGAGCTGGACCCGGCCTATGTTGTCCGTGTCGGCGGTATGGACAAAGAGAAATATCCGAACGGTAAGTCGATTGGGATCTCGAATGACAACGGAAAAAACTGGTACATGCCGAATGCAGAACCCTCCAAAGGAGGCAGTACCACGGTAGGGCAGGGGCAGGTAGCTGTATCTGCCAGTGGGAATGCGCTTCTGTGGAGCACCTCGGATATCGGGGTCTTTTACTCCAAGTCAGGCGGCAACTCCTGGACAGCGAGCAGCGGAATTCCTGCCGGAGCGAAGATAGCATCCGACCGGGTGAATCCGAATAAATTCTATGGCTTCTATGAGGGCAAGCTCTATGTCAGTACAGATAGCGGAGCCACCTTCACAGCTACGGCTGCGACCGGCTTGCCAGCCAATAACGTGAACGGCCTGCAGCCGAGCCAGGCGCAAGTGAGCCTGAAGGCCATGCCGGGTGTGGAAGGCGATATCTGGTTTGCTGGCGGACATCCGCAGGATAAGTACGGCATATGGCATTCTACCAACTCAGGTGCCAGCTTCACGAAGCTGAGCAATGTGGAAGAAGCTGATCTGATCGGATTCGGTAAGGCCGCGCCGGGTGAGAATTATATGGCACTATATACGGTAGCCCAGATTGATGGCGTTAGAGGAGTCTTCCGTTCGGATGACGCCGGTGCCAGCTGGGTGCGGATTAATGATGATAATCATCAGTATGCTAGAATCAATATGGCGATTACAGGAGATCCGCGCGTCTACGGCCGTGTCTATCTCGGGACCAATGGCCGCGGGACCTTATATGCTGATCCGGTGAACCCTCCGGCAGCTGGCTCTGTCATCACGCCGGTCACTGCCAGCTTCGATAAGAAGACGGGGAATCAGAGCGACATTGAAGTAACGATGACCTTGAATGGGAATACCCTGGATTCCATTACCAATGGGGCTGTGGCGTTAACGGCAGGAACAGATTATACAGTCAGCGGTTCAACGGTGACGATTCACAAGGCTTATCTGGCGGCACAGCCGGTCGGAGCAACAACACTAAGCTTCCATTTCAGTGCCGGAGCTGCGAAGACCTTAACGGTTACGGTGGCGGATACGACAACAACGGCTAATGATTCAACCATCACACCGGTCACGGCCAGCTTCGACAAGAAGACGGGGAACCAGAGCGACATCGAAGTGACGATGACCTTGAACGGGAATACTTTAGCTTCTATTAAAAATGGTTCGGCGGCGTTAACCGCCGGAACGGATTATACGGTGAGCGGATCGGCTGTGACGATCCACAAGGCGTATCTGGCAGCACAGGCTGTGGGAACAACCACGCTGAGCTTCCAGTTCAGTGCAGGCGCACCGCAGAGCCTGGCGGTCACGGTGACAGATACGACAGCGCCGGTGGACGGCGGTCTGAAGGTCCAGATGTTCAATAGCAGCACGGCTAATGATGTCAATGCCCTCAGCCCGCGGATCAAGCTGGTGAATACCGGCACAGCGGCAGTCTCCCTCTCTGATGTGAAGCTCAGATATTATTACACCAGTGATGGCGAGCAGGCCCAGAATTTCTTCTGTGACTGGTCCCAGGTAGGAAGCGCCAATGTTACAGGGACGTTCGTGAAGCTTCCGTCAGCCTTGAGCGGATCGGATCATTACCTGGAGCTGGGCTTCACAGCAGCAGCAGGCTCGCTTGCTCCGGGAGCCAGTATCGATATCCAGATGCGGGCCTCCAAGGCAGATTGGAGCAATTACTCCCAGACCGGCGATTTTTCCTTCAATCCAGCGGGCACTGCTCCTGCGGATTGGGCCAAGCTTCCGGCTTACATCTCCGGCAGTCTGGTATGGGGGATTGAGCCTTTGTAAGCTGTAAATCATCTCCGGGCAGTTTCCGGCAGCAGCAGAATCACCGGTTGCACATGACGAAACTCATGGGCAGCCGGTTTTTGATATGTCAGGATGTAATAAATTGCATATCAAGGGAACCTTCCGCCGGCAGCGGACCAATATAGAGTGTAAGCAATATAGAGAGGGGAGAGGAAGATGACAGAAGAAGAGCTTCGGGATTGTCTGCAAAGGCTGGAACAAGGAGATAAAGAAGCATTCACCTTACTACATAATACCATTAGGCAGCAGGTATACGGGACGGTCTGTCTGCTGCTTAACCGTCAGGCGGATGTGGCCGATGTAGTCAATGAAATCTACATCGAACTGTTCCGCAGTCTGTCGAAGTATGATGGCAAGCGGCCATTCGGGGCATGGTTGAACGGAATGATTGTGAGACAATGCAGCAATTGGAAGCGGAGGAGTTGGCGCAGGCTGCGGCTCATGAACCGCAGCCGGGAGCATGCAGCTGAGAGTCTGTATCCGGGGGCGGACGCGCAGCTTCTGGTCCAGGAACAGCAGGGAGAGCTGATGCAGCTGGTCAGCGGACTGCCACCTAAGCTCCGTAGCGTAATTGTCCTGCGTTACTATGGGGAATGCAGCTATGACGAGATTGCCACTGCCCTGGACATACCGCTGGGAACCGCCAAATCCAGGCACCATAAGGCGCTGCGTAAGCTGCGGCAGCAAGCGGATTTTATGGAGGAAGAGGAGATGAAGGGGGAATGGACATGTCTGCCGAAAGTCAACTGAAACAGAAGGTCAACAGGTATAAACAACATACAACGATGCCGGAGCCGCTGGAGCAGCGGTTAGCAGCGAGCTTTGAGCAATTCCATCAGCCGCAACAGAGAGGAAATACTCTTACGGGGAGGCCCGTGCGCGTGCGCGGGACAGCGAGGATCGCCCTGGTACTCTGCGGACTGATGCTATTCGGCGGCGTGGTCTATGGTGCGGAGCGGCTATGGCAGGTTACCTATGGAGCCACCAGGCTGGAAGTGAACATTCAGCAGGAAGGGAATGAATCTGCAGCCTTTGGCAACAATACCCGGCGGATGATTGCGGATATTCAGTCTCAACTTGGAGTGAATGAATCGGCTATGCTGTTAATTGCCAGGCCAAACGGAATGAAAGAGCTCCGTATGATTAACCGTCCGCAGATATTCAAGGATATCGAGAGCTGGAGGAAGGCTATAGAGCCTGTCGCTGGTAAGCTGAGCGTGCCGGGCAGATTGCCGGAAGGATATCATTTTGCCGAAGGAAGATCCGACAGTAAGGTGGGCATTACTGATGATTCCTGGGTTAAAAAATACACCAATGTTCTAACCAAACGGCTGAAGCCCGGTGAGCATTATGCCTGGATCAAGAGCTTCAATGTACCCAACCAGCTGGCCGGGACTGTAAGTCCTGAGCTGGTATATCAAGGTCCTAAGGGAGAGAATGATTTCATCTCCGTTACCTATTCCCCGCTTACTCCGTGGGCACAGCTAATGTCTGATGTTTGGGCGGATACAAAGGTTGAGCATCTGAAGGTAGGTTCTGAAGAGGCCTTGTATGTGGAGATTCACCAAGCATATGAGAATAACAGCAATGGCTATTATGCTTACATCCGCTGGATTGAGCTGCGGGAGAACGAGGAGAGAAATATAATGCATGAGGTAGGGACCGGATCGGCTGAAGTCACCAGAGAGATGCTGCTACAAGTGGCTGAAGGCCTGCGTTAACCTAGAGCGGCGCTAAGTCCCCGCAACACATATAAACCTCTATTGTTGATCAGTACATCAACAATAGAGGTTTATATGGTTACCACTATACCCATGTTAGTCTCAGACTCCTTATCCTATCCTTTGTACTCAGCCGGGTAGAAATGGTCCGAGGCGGCAGTGTATTTGCCTATCCTGCACATTCAAACTGCTCAAAACTGATCCGCTTACCACGATAGGATGGGGCCTAAGAAGCCAGTGAGCTTTAAGAAGCTCATACCGTTTCGTGCAGGGACTCACTTAAGGCGGGAATGCCAGGATCAAAGATATAGTCTCAGTCACAAGGAGGAGCGCTGCTTAAGATTAACTGCCAGAGATTCTGCCCTGGCCTATGTTCTTACTGCAGTGTCTGTTTCCTTAAGCTGATACCTGAATTATACCGTCCGTGCGGAGAATAGTAAAAATCCGAAATTTTTAAATATTCCCTTTCTATTTGAGGAATGGTCTTGTAAGCACTGTTATTCTGTATTTTACGTAGAATCTGATGAATTCAAATTCCACAGCCTTTGCTGTATAATGGAAAGAATGGTTTCAATGCTTCGTACACTCCGGCAGCCTTGCCTGGAGGGAAAGGACACAGAAATGAGCTTGTATGGAATTAATCTTGAGGAACTCGGCAGCGGGCTGCTGAAGTCCTTTTTGGAGGAGAATTATATATGTGCGGGCTATCCCGGCACGGGTGATCTGGAGCAGCACAGCAGAGAAGAGATCAGCAGCAAGCTGGCTGCTGCCGGCTATCACGGGCAGGAGCTGGAGGGGGCAACCCATACCCTGGATATCTTCGTCAATGCGATGCAGGATGGGGATTATGTGCTGATCGCCGATGAAGAGTGGGTGTACCTCGGGGACCTTGGCGATTACTTCTATGATACCCGGCACAGCGGGACAGAGGATAGCACAGCCCACCGGCGCGGAGTTACCTGGCTGAAGAGTCTGCCTCTCGCTGCAGTTAATCCGTCTGTAACAGAGCTGCTTGCCTCTGACAGCAGAATAACTGTCTATTCAGGAGTGCTGCCCGCAGCCCGAATCGATCTGTGGCTTGGGGATCAGACAGGGGATGGCGGAAGTGCCGCCGGGGCCTGTTCAGTTCAGGTGGACGAAGCTACAATAGCGCACGCGCTGGCTATCCTGAAGGCGGCTCTGCATAGCACGGATGTGGAACGGCAGGAGCGTGCGGCTGTGGCGATTTTGCAGTATGCCAGGTGAGTATGGATGAGAATACGGCAGGATGATATACAAAAAAAGGGGTCTTTCGGTGTAGTAGCCGGAAGACCCTTTTTAAAATATTAAAATTTATATGCTTCACGTTATAAATTATCCTTATACTAAAAGGGTAATTTTTTTGCTTTTTCAAAAAGAATTTAGATCCAATTCCCGCTTAAACAGCGGAGAGAACGGACTGATTGTGGAAAAGCGGTAGCGTTCGCCTTGGTCTCCGGATTTTCACCGCTAAGGGGAATGAAAAAAATCTGGAGAGCACAGTTATTATGAACGAGACAGACTCCCCGTAATTGCAACTTCTTAGGT